>CAIQOG010000076.1 GCA_903873355.1 uncultured Bacteroidales bacterium | reverse complement strand
TGCATCGACCGTTGCGACACTTGTATTTCCGCTACTGTAAGTTATAGCACCAGCAGAGTTGCTGCTTCCTGCTGTATTTGTAAACTTAGCATCTCCATAAGATTTACTAACAGATGTTGGAGTACTGAATGTTATATCTGGAGTTCCAAGAAGTGTTGTAAAACTTATTTGCGCACCATAACCTGTTCCGACACTATTGGTTGCATAAGCTCTTACATAGTAAGTTTTATTTGGTTGAAGCCCTGAAAAACTACTTGTGAAACTTCCATTTCCTGTTCCATTAGTGGTGTGAGCACTAGATATTGTTGGATTAATAGACTGATTCCAACATACACCACGTGCAGAAACACTTGCACCACCATTAGCAGTAATATTACCTCCACTCGAAGCTGAACTTGAAGTAATTGAACTTGCAGCAGTAGTAGCATCAAGAATAGGAATAGTTTTTACTTCATAAGCACCTATATCATAAACCCCTCCTTGTGGACGTGGAGTTCCAAGTATATCGGTAGTTACTGAAGCAACTGTAGTTCCGGCATCTTTGCAAGCTGATGTTGATGCAATAGACCAATCAGCACTAGCAAATGAAGTAACATCTCCCGCTGTAACCACTTTGCCTATAAAATTCGTAGGACTTGTGAAATTAGCATATAATGTACCACCAGTTGAACCTGTATTATTTACATCTACAATTACTTTACCAGTAAGATCAGCTGGTGTAGCAACAGGGGAAACTTCTAATTCGTTAAAATGACTATCAAAAGCGCAATTAATCAATTTGTTTGTGGTGAGTGTATTTTTAACCCTTACATTGTAGGGTGCTAATGCTCCAACACTGCCATTTCCCCAAAAAACACAATTTGTAATATCTGCAGCTATATTGTTATAAAATACTCCTGCACCTCCATAATTTGTAGTCAACATTTTATTGTTAACAACTGTACAGTTTATAAACTTAGCAATAGATGTGCCAGCAACATTATTTACAAATATACCACCTCCACCTGCAGCAACACTACTCGATTCATTATTTGCAACTATACAATTGTTAAATGCATATTCTGAAGTTGAGGTTGCATTTCCTGCAGCCGTAATAGCACCTCCACCTGCACCCCGGGTAGAATTATTAACTATAGTACAATTTAAAATACTTGTTTTCGCAGTTACAACTGTGGTTGTATATAATGGGTCAATTGCAATACCTCCGCCAACGTAAGTGGGAGCAGAATTTCCTGAAATTGTAGTATTTTTTACAATTGTATTTGTAGAAGCCTGAGGCATTATAAATATACCACCTGCTTGGTTTTTTGCATTTGTAAGTACAAATGTTGTGGGATTTGCATTGGTTGCAGTATTATTTTTGATAGTACAGTTATCAATGATGCCATCACACATATATATACCTCCACCAGATACAATTGCATTAGCGGTACCCAAACCATCTGCTATATTTGAATCTATGGTACATCCTCTAACTACAGCTTTAATAGAACCGGGTTTGATATAAATTCCACCGCCTCCACAATAATTTGAAGCAACAGCTGCTGATTTTACAGAATTAGTTTTAATCGTACAGTTTAGAACTTTGATAGAATCAGCATCTCCTGCTAATCCTTGAATATAAATTGCACCACCTGCTGCAACATAAGGTGATGTTACATTTACTGCTTTATTATTTTGAAAAATACAGTTACTTAAAATTGCATTTTTCTGAAGAAATGCACCTGCGCCAGTAGCTTGAGCACCATTCTGTATAGTAAAACCATCCCAGGTTGTAGGCGATGCCATAGATGGAGCATTTAAAACTCTGTATAAATTATTACCATCCAAAACTGTCAAAGTAGCATCAGTACTTCGTTGACTTCTTAAGGTTTCTGTACCAACAAAGCCACCATAAAAACTTTGACCGGTTTCCCACGATAATTGAGCAGTAAGAACATAAGATCCTTGTTTTACCCAGATTTCGTCTCCTGAAACTGGAGTCGTACTGGCTATTGCAGCACCAGGGCTTAAAAAAGCATTATCCCAGGACGAACCATTCTGTAACCCTAACGTCGCAGTTGAGCTTACATAATAAACGGTTCCAGCATTAGACCATAAATGAAAGCCCAACACACAAATAATCAATAATGTAATTTTTTTCATGATTTGATTTTTTTTAAATTAGTACGACAAACATAGTGCTATATCAATTGTGTAAAGTGTCTTTTTTTTCCATTTTTAGTCCATTTTTGTCCGATTAAAAATTCCGATGTAAACATCTGTTTATCAAACCTCATTACGCCACCGTTCCTAAATATTTCCTTTGAATGTTTTGAAATAGAACTTTTTTAAGCCATAATTGAAGTGTTTTATAATTTTTGAGACCTTATGCTCATCAGATATTCACCCTTTAATGATTTAACTTTGCTAGTAAATGATAAACGGAAAATACTTTTACCCCAAACATTTGACAATCGATTGTCATCCAATAGAATTTCTTCTATCTGGAAATCGAATTGTGCCGGGTCATAATATAAAATCAGTTTTTCTTTTTTACCTGCGAGCAACAATTTTCCTGACGAAAATACTTTAATGTTACCAGCTACTAAAAAATTGAGTTTATTGTAATTAATCAGTGAATCTAATTCAAATTGATCTCTTATGGTCAAACCCGATTTCCTATCGAAAGTATAATTTCGCATCCATGATTTGCATTTGGCTGTTTTAGGATATGCATTTGAAATATCTAAACTAAAATTGCTATTTAATTTTGTGTTACTAAACTCTACCTGAGTGGCTTTGTACTTCTTTCCGTTTAATTGTTGAAAGCCGTTAATCATTGGCAAATTATGGTAGGCCGATTGCATATTCCATAGTTCATATCGCTTTGAACTGAAGGTTTTGGCAGTATAAGTTCCTACTCCGGCATCAATTAATATCGGGTCGGCATTATAGTAAAGGACAAAAGAACCTACATCATTATGGTTATGACTTTCGTCATTATACCCACCTTTAGCGCCAAAGAAAAATCCACTTGTAGAACCTTCTTTGCTTCTTGCTCCGGCAACTTCCAAGCCGTCCAGCCAAAAATGATCAGGAAGAGCAAGTTCAGCTTTACAGTTTTTTATCTCATTCCAAATCAGGTATTTCTGTAATGACATATCCAGGGTTCCTCCAACTTCAGGCATAGGACTTATATTCTGAACTAAATAAGCACCAAAATTCATCAAACATTTATCATTAATTGCTTTGCCATAGCGATATACAATGTCCGGAAGTCCTTTATTGACAGCCATTGCATCTGCAAAATTGAGGTAATAACTATCTCCAATATAGGCCAGAGCAATGTATTTTCCCATACGTTTTATCAGCTCATTGTCAAATATATCGACCTTTCCTCCCGAAAACTTTTTTACGAGTTCCAGATATTCGAGCATTTTTCCGGCTGCATGATCCCAATACGTTGGTCCTTCTTCACAGCCACCATCGTTTTTATAATAATTGATAAACTGGTCGACGGATGTCATGGTTTTTCGTAGCAATCTGACCTTTAAATCGTAATCGTCTGAAGTCAAAAAGGTTGCTGTCAACACATTGAAATTGCACCACGGATTCCAGTTGTTCACCATAACTCCGGGTTTAGTGGCCTGCCACCAAAAATCATTTCGTAAGAGGTAGGGCTGGATTATTTTTCTGTCAATTTCCTGTTTAATACGCTGATTAATCAAAGGAGACGTTTTATCAAATTCAGCGTGAAAAAAGTAGTATGTCCATGCAAGTAAATTGGCCATTTCGCCCGAAACCAGATCAATTGTCGGTTCATTCACATCCGGAACACCGATACCCGCTTTTTGAGCAGCGAGATGAGCCGAAACTCCCCAGTAAGTTTGTTCACAAATAGACCATGTTCCATTTAAAATCGCATCCATAAAGCGACCTTTCCCTTCGACCAATTCACCAAGCACGAGATTTCGGAGATTATCATTTCGGTCGTTATAATATTTCTCGCTTTCCGTTCGGCTTCCCGTTCGTTTATAGTCGAGGAATGAAGTCATAGAAACAGTTCCAAAAACATATTCAGTGCTTTTTTCAGCTGCTATAATACATTTTTCTTTTATTTCGCTGGGTAATGAATTCCAGAATTCGCGGTCATGATAGGAAGCGTAGGGCTTGAAATCTTTATTTAATAATTGTGAGTCAGAAAACTTAGAGGCTATATTTTGAAGCAAATTCCGTGGAGATTGACTAAAAGTACTCATCGAAAAAATCAATAAACAATACAAAACAATATATGAATGATTTATTGTTTTAGTTAGTTGATTATGAATATAATTTCTAAGGTTCATCATGTGTAATTATTCCAATTAGTTATTTCAATTCCTTCAATCCTTTTTTGTTATCAATCATTCCTTTGATAAACTCGATTTCGCCACAGAATTCTTTATAAGTCATTTCTTTCAGGTAAATAGCACCATACGAACGTTTCAATAAAGGCAGAGTGCTGTCGTAGAAAAATTCTTTGCCAAACAAGATGGTCAGTTGTTCATGCTGTTCAACCCATATTCTCTGTGCTAAATCGCTAAATGGACCTTCGTATTCATAACTTGGAAATGACGCTGATTTCTGACTCACAAAACAATTGTTGAACATATTGTCAAGTACAGCAAACGAGTTTAGTGACACAGGAACAATCATACTCACATCGCTGATATGAAATTTAGACCAAATATTGCGGTAACCCCATATTTTCAAATCAGTATCTCTATATTTTTCAACGTATTTTTCTAATGCGTTGGAAATTGCAATTAATGTTTTGAAATGAGTATCAGGTCCACTACCTTCAGGGTCAAGTGCGAGAGAAACTATGTTTGGTCGTACTTTTTCCAATAAATCCAGAATTGGTTTTACATCGCGCTCAGGGTCAGGATATTCCACAAAAATATCTCCTGTGTAAAATTGCAAATCCAAATGTGATACGTGATCAAGCCCTATACCAAAATGTGCCCATACCAATTCAGCTTCGTATTCACGTGTCCAACCTTTGATTTTTTGAAGAAGTTCAGTTTCCCTTTTTCCAGGGTCAACGGCAGTCAGGTATTCTATCGTTTGATTAATGGTAGGAATAAGTTCATACACTGTTTTTAGCTTAAGCCATTTTACCAAATGACGAGCCAGTCGACAAGCGATATAGATATCTTGTTCTTGCTTATTTTTACGGGCTATGGCATTCAATCCACCGGTAATATCATCCCAATAACCATCTTGTCCGAATAGCCGTTTAGTGTAGAGGTATTTTTCAATCTTTGTAGTGGCAATCAGTTCTTTCAATGCTTTCAGGTTAGCATTTATATATTCATTTGTTACCGATGTAAATCCACTGGTGCAATACACAAAATGATTATCATTATGTTCGGAGCGTACCAAATGGTGTAAAAGTGGGAAATATGCCAGTTCAATATCATCGTGATGTGGTGCTGTATGTAAAACACGGCTCTGAATAGGCGGATTGAGTCCTTTCTTTATTTTCTCGACGATACGCTTATGTGAGGCATGGGCTAAATCGGCCAATGTTTCTCCACTGATTTGCTGAGCAAGCTGTAAATGACGATTGGTACAATTATAATTTTCTGAAACTAATTCAAGTAAGGTTACTTTCTCTTCCAGCGCTCCGTCAATTATTAGTTTGTCCAGTGTTTTAATATCGGCTTTCCCTTTTTCAATAATTCCGATTCGTTGACGTTCCTGAAGTTTTATGGCAGCACCTTTAGTAAGATAAAATCGTGAGTTTTCAAGCTTTTGCAATGAACTAGCCGGATATTCAAGCGATGGTTGTGATTCAATGGCTGAGGCAATAAGTTGCGACTTGGATTCTCCAGCGGCAATAATAATAGCCACCATATCCGGATTATAAGTTATGGTATTAAGTCCAATGGTAATGACTGCTTTTTTGCGTACTGATTCTATTCCACCCAAATCCACGGCTGCAGCTGCCTGTGTCTCGTAGTTGATGTTGGTAAGTCGTGTGTGTGAATGATGGCTAGAGCCTTTTACATCGAACGCAATATGTCCATCGGGACCGATCCCACCTAGAAAAAATCCGATTCCGCCCAAATTACGAATCTTTTCTTCGTAATTCTCACAAAACTGATCGAAGTATTTTATCGTCTTTTTTTGAAGCGCTTCTTTGGCATTAGCAGGATGTTTAATTCTGAGATTCAAATCAATAATACCTTCCGGGAAAATTTCACCAACATGTTTGTAACCCCCTAAATAAGTTTGATCTACTTCAGGAATATTGTAGGTATCAATAATCAGTGCTTTGTTTTCGTCAAATCCAAATCCATCAATATAGAACCGTTTTACGAAATAATTAAACGAACGTTCGTGCAAAGGATCAAGCGGAAAAAACTCATCGATCATCACAAAATACAGTGATTTAAAATCGGGGCGTTGATTTTTATCCAGTCCCATTTTATGTAGCAAACCGCTTTTAATCTCAGCATCCCAATTTTCAAGGTAATACTGCATCCATTTGATAAAGAATTCGGGTGTTTTGCCAGTAGGTAACGCGACCACTCCACCAGGATTGAGCGATACCCATTCCAGAAAACGCAAAGCGGTAATCTGACCTAAATTGATGTAATTATCAACTTCTAACACTTTAATTCTTTCAACAGTTTTGCTAATTTGTGAATTCTTAAACTCACTCTCAAAAAAAGCCTCCACTTTACTTGTAAAGTTGTATTTTTTTTCCATAGTTCTTATCTATTCATCTATTCTTTTGATAAATTTAATTATTAAAGTACTTTTTGAAGATTAATTGAAATTATATATGCTTGCATTTCAGTATAATAATCCTCAATACTTTGCAGCAATTTGAATTGTGCTTTTGAGCGATCCAAATTGTGATTTGGGAAATTGATTTTATAATAGGTATCACCATTAAGATAATCAGTCAAAAATCTTGTCAACTGCATATAAGTCATAAGTTTAGCACCATATGGTAACAATCCTATTTCAAGTTGCGTCAGAAAACCTTTTGCAGATTTAAAATAACCATTTGTGTATGATTTAAAAATTTCCATATTGAACGAAACTTTACTCAAATCTTTTTCATCTTCTTTTCCATTATTTCCGGCACTGCGCATAAAATCTCCAAAATCGGATAAAACAAATCCTGGCATTACTGTGTCGAGATCAACCACACATAGCACATTGTCACTATCGTCAAAAAGAATGTTATTGACTTTAGTATCACAATGGTTTATACGTTTTGGCAACTTTCCAGTCCGATAAAGATCCTGATATTGACACATTCCATGAGCTCTTTTTTCAATTTCAGCAACCAGTTCTTTGACTTCGTCTAGTCTGTTTGCTGTGTTTTGATTTACAGCCTCTCTGAATTGTCTCAGCCGAAATTCCATATTATGAAAATTGGGAATTGTTTCTATTAATTCATCGTGTGGGATATCTGAAAGCAAGCATTGAAAACTACCGAAAGCTTTACCAGCTTTATATGCAAGTTTTGGTGTTATAACATCGTAGCTATGTGCATTTTGAATGTTTTTGTATAAACGCCAGAAATTACCATTATCATCCTCGAAGTATAATTTACCTTCGTTTGTTGGAATCAATTGAAGTACTTTTCGGTCAATAAATCTTTCATCATTTTTTGCGAGTTTTGCTTGCAGATGATTAGTAACAATCTGGATATTTTGCTGCAAACCTGCTATATCTGTGAATATATGGTGGTTTATCTTTTGCAAGAAATATGATTCGCCACCTGAATATTTACTATCCACAATAAAGGAGTCATTGATATGTCCTGTTTTCACAGTGTGTATTTTACCCACTTCATTATTAATGACAAATTGCTGTACTATATTTTGCATTATAAAATCTAAATTTTTATGTTTTTATCTTTTATGAATTTCAAGGAGGAATTCTACAATAAATTTACAATTATTCCAATGTCTTCATACCACTAATCGTTTTTGGAAGTGAGGTCAGTATGTCAAGTACTATCACTTTATTTTCGCCTTTCAGTATAAAACTTGCAGGACAAAACAGTCTTTTCTGAGGGCCAACTTTCCAATAACGTCCCAGATTATGTCCGTTAACCCATACAAGTCCTTTGTCATAATTGCTCATATCAAGGTAAGTGTCGGCAGGCTTTTCAATATCAAATTTTCCGGTAAAAAAAACTCCGTCATGCTGATTTTCAACATTCGTTTGCAATCCTGAAATATATTTTTCAGTCATGGGCAAGGAGAATATTTCCCAGTTCATCAAAGTCATTCCATTCAATGTCACCCGGTCGGTAATTCCCTTTCGATCGATCATATATTGAGCAAAATTGATACGTCCCATGCCTTCTACCAAAATATCGAGTACTGGTTCTTTTACATCGGTTTTGGGAAGTTTGACAGTCCAGTGACCTCCATCGCGATAGATAGTATCAACCAATTGACCATTCAATAGTACCAAAGCAAAATCATGTGGTTCGGTAATGGTCAAGTTACCACTTTTATGACCAATCAGTTTTGTCCGGTAAAGTACAAAGCCACTCGACTGATCGAACATCTCCATTGGTTTTGGCTGTGCCGATAAAATTGGTTTTGGGAGATTATTCCAAATACTTGTAAGCGGTTGAAGTTGAAATTCAGGGATTTCTATGGTTTCAGGTGATTTCGGAATATCAGGTATTTTATAACTAACATACTGACTTATTAGCTTCCGCAAAGCGAAATATTTTGGAGTTGATTGTCCTTGTTCGCTTATTGGTGCATCATAATCGTAACTCGTAAGGTCCGGCTGATATTGAGTTGGATTGAAGGCATTTGCACCCGCCCAAAAGCCGAAATTTGTTCCACCGTGAACCACGTAGAAATTGACTGACTTCTTGTTTTCAAGCAAATAACGCACTTCTTTCAACAAATTAGCTGTATCCGGTTTTGTAAATTGTTCTTTCCAGTGTGTCAGCCAGCCGGGATAAGTTTCGCTGCTAAAAACGGGTACATTTGGATTGCATTTTTTGGCTTCATTGAAATCGGCATCATTTGTTCCGCTATCCAATCCGATGGCACACCCAGGTAAACTTCCTGCTTCTAACATGTGAGGCGTTGCCCCATCGGCTGTGTAGAAAGGGACATCTATGCCATTTTTCATCCATAAATCGTGCAGTGTCTTTACATATAACCTGTCGTTTCCGTAACTGCCGTATTCATTTTCTACCTGAACCATCAGAATAGGACCACCGTTGGTACATAATAGTGGTTTTACTTGTTTACTCAATGCTGCCACATACCGTTTTACGGCTGTGAGATAGCGTTCGTCCATACAACGCAATTTGATATCCGGAATTTTGAGTAACCACGATGGCAAACCACCCAAATCCCATTCACCACACACATAAGGTCCAGGGCGCAATAAAACCCACATGCCTTCTTCCTGACAAAATTTGATGAACTGAGCAAAATTGCGGTTTTCTGTCTTGAAATCAAACACGCCGGGCGTTTCCTCCAGGTAATTCCAAAATACATACACTGCAATGGTATTGCAACCCATGGCTTTTGCCATCTGAATGCGGTGACGCCAATACATTTGTGGTACGCGACCGGGATGAATTTCACCACTTATTATCTGAAAAGGTTTTCCATCCAATTCAAACTCAGTCTTATTGAATGAGAAATGGTGCTTCTGAGAAAATAGTTCAGAAACAATAAATAAAGACAAATAAATCAATATCACTATTTTTTTCATATTCAATCCATTACGATTATTTGTTGGGAATTAAATTTGATTATTAACTACCTGATTACTAGTTTTCCTAACTGATTGTTATACCTGATAATGTAAACACCACTTGTCATTTCGGTAGTATTAATCTTAATTTGCGAATTTATATCCGGCGTAACATCAAAAGTTTTTACTGGATTTCCGGCTATTGTATAAACACTTAAACTTGATTTCTCGGTATTACCTAGTGCTGAGATTGTTACCAACTCTCCTTTTTTGACCAAATTCGGTTGAATTTGCAGGGTACTCAGTCTCTGTGGAAAAGTCGCAGCCGTACTTACATCCTTCGGTTTGTAAACCCGCACATAATCAACTGTGAGATTGTCCGGAAAAGTACTGGAGGTAAAAGTGCCGCCCCAACCAGTAAGTTCAGTTGAAAGTATAAGATATTCGCTTCGACGAGAGACTGCTGTAGTGGTTTGCCAGGTCTGAACCCCATCTACAAAAAATGTGTAGCTATCTTTTGTCCACAACAAGCCAAATGTATGGTAACCAGAATCAATTCCCGACCAGGTAAACTGTTTTCCAATGGTTTGATGATCCACACCATACCCATTCCAATGCAAATTGTGATAGAGTGTGGTAGGAGTTTTACGATGATATTCAAATACATCTATTTCAGTGCCGTTTACAGCAGGATCTCCTACCGTACTCATGGTTGGTGATTGCAACCAGAAAGCAACATGAGGCCCCAATTGAGAATTCATTTTTGCTCTGCATTCAAAATAACCATAAGTTGTTTCAAATAAGCCCTGAGTTCCCAGCTCTCCTACATAATACGTTCCATTGCTGTCCTTTGTTACACTTATAACCACATGCCCTTGCCCATCCAACGCAATAGTATTTCGTGATACTGTTGCATAATTACGGATTGTGTTTTCTGCCCGGTAATTCCATTTTGCTGTATTCAGCGTGTTGCCATCAAACTCGTCCTGCCAAACCAAATTGTAATCATTTATATTGATCGTTGATTGAAGGTTACCGGAAGTGACAGATTGATTAGATGCTGATAAACAGGCAATAAGCAAGGTGTAAAATAGATGGTTTTGATTTTTCATTTTAAAATTTCAACAGATCTTTTATTACTTCAAAAGCATTTCAAAAGTAGAATCTATTGGAAACCTGAATCTTGTAATTGTCGAGCAATAAAGAATCTTATTTTAAAACAGTTTTATTGTTGTCTGACAAATTTTTATACCGCAGAAGTGCTTCCAGATAATAATAATCGGCATAAATCAGAGGCACATCAATTTCATCATTATTAGGGAAGCTGCCCAGGCTGTGTTTCAACAGAAAATAGCTGTTAGTACCAGAAGTATATTTGTACGATTTCGAAAGACTTTCCAATATCGTTTTTGCTGCGTTTTTATAAATAGCACTTTTATCAACGGCATACTGACTTAGTTCAAAAAGAGCGGATGAGACAATGGCTGCTGCAGATGCATCGCGTTGCAAAAGTGATTGTTTGCTGACATTTTTCCATACCGGTTTAAAGGCAGAATCAGTCACATTCAAATCCCAATAGGGAATCATATCTTTTGGCAAATTACTATTGAGGTAAAAATCAGCTGCTTTCATCGCAGCATTCAGGAATTCTGGTTTTTTTGTTTCACGATACACCATCGTAAATCCGTAAATTGCCCATGCTTGTCCACGCGCCCAGGTTGAAGCATCGGTATAGCCCTGTGCTGCACCTCGATTGAGTACTGCACCGGTTATCGAGTCATAATTTACCACATGATAGGTACTGAAATCGGGTCTGAAATGATTCTTTAAGGTAGTCTCGGCATGCGTAATGGCAATATCTCTGTATTTTGAATTTCCGGAAGCTTTTGAAGCAAAAAACAATAACTCCAGATTCATCATATTGTCAATGATGACCGGGTAAAACCATTCCGATTTCCTATCCAACGAGCGTCGGTAGTTCCAGGACTTAATACAACCTGTTTTAGGATTGAAACGCGTACATAATGATTCTGCCGATTTTATTAATACATCTTTGTATTGAGCATTTCCGGTGAGGCGGTAAGCGTTGCCATAAGAGCAATACATCATAAATCCCAAATCGTGATGTTTGGTAAAGTTTTTAAGTGGTTCAAGCGATTCTGTCCATTGTACAGCTTCTTTCTTCCAGTATGCATCTTTAGAATAGTCAAACAAATACCACAGATTACCCGCAAAAAATCCGCTTGTCCAGTCGTACATATCAGTGTATTTTATCACCCCACTTTTATCCGTAGTTCTTGGGTATTGAGTTACATCGGGAGAAACCTTCAACATTTGGCGGGTTTGAGTCTTTGCAAACGATATATTCTCATCAATAAATTTGTTCTTTTGCGCCGCACAACTCATATATGCAACCATGCAAAGTATCAATAAAAAGCTCCTGTTCATAATCTGTGTATTCTTTAAATTTTACTGATACAAATGTATATTCATTGATTCACACTCATTGTACTAAATTTTTCCTATTTTGTCAACAAATTAATGATTTCGGTTATAGTCTCATTATTAGGCTAATAGATTCTTGATTTAAATTTTAATCGTACATATTTGGCTATAATACGGAAGAAAATACACAATAAATATCTACACATCCACTATTTTTGTAAAAAAATACATTGAAACCATGAAACATCAATTGTCAATGCTACTTATTTTGTGTAGCTTTTTATCCGTTTCGGCTCAGGAGATAAACTTTGAACATATCGGGGCTACAAACGGGTTGTCGCAGATTTCAGTGATGTCTGTTTTTCAGGATGAACTAGGTTACATGTGGTTTGGAACAGCCGAGGGTTTGAATCGCTATGATGGGAGAGACATCGAAGTGTTTCGTGCAACGGAAAATAACGAATTTGGTCTGACCAGCAATGTTATCAATAAAATCACAGGGGATAATAAAGGGCATTTGTATCTGCTTTGTGGATATAAACATTTGGTATCCTATGATATTATGTCAGATAAATTCACACTTATAAATAACAAATGCCGTGCATTGGGTCAGGGAAAGAAAAACTTGTGGTATGCTGCTGAGAATAAGATTATTCAGTACGATTACTCAAAAAAAAGTGGAACAGATTATTTCATGGTAAATGATAAATATCCGGTTACAAGACTCTTTGAAGCGAGTAATAATAAACTGTATGTAGGAACTGAAAATGGGCTTTGTTTGCTTGATGACAACAAGATATTTAATGTTATTATTCCTGATTTTAAAATTACAGCCATTTACGAGGATTCTAAAAAAAACATCTGGGTTGGAACGGCCGAAAACGGGGTTTTTAAGGTAAGCTGGTCGGGATTAATCGAGCATTACTTTCAAAATCCAGGTGGTTCAAATTCACTTTCGAGCAATATCATACGCGATTTCTGCGAGGATAATTTTGGACAAATTTGGATTGCCACTTTTACAGGTTTGGATCGTCTGACTCCTGAAAGTGGTAGTATTGTCAACTTTAAAAAATCGGGGGATAAACCGACAGACCTTTCTCACACCTCCATTTATGCTTTATTTAAAGACAAACAGGGCACTATCTGGATTGGCACTTATTATGGAGGAATTAATTACTACAATCCGGAGGCAAATATTTACACTTATTATTACCCCAATGCCAATAGTCCTAAAAATATTAATTTCCCGTTTGTGGGCAAAATGACTGAAGACAAAGCAGGCAACCTGTGGATTTGTACCGAAGGCGGCGGGCTGAATTTCTACGACCGCAGAACCAAAACTTTTCAGGCATTTAAAGCAGAGGGAACAAACAGCATCTCGCACAATAATCTGAAATGTATTTGGTATAATCCACAAAATGACAAACTCTATATAGGAACGCATATGGGTGGAGTTTCTATTTATGATATCCGTAGCCGACGCTTTACACAAATTACCACGCGTAATACTCTAAATTTTCCAAACGATGTGATAGAAACACTTTGTCCATACAAAGGAAATCTCATTATTCTGACTCAGAAAGGAATAGTTCAATTAAATATTACAACCGGAGCTGTTGTACCTTTTTTCGACGATATAAAAATTGTAGAAGCAATTGGTACAGATATAACCACCCTTTTGATTGATTCCAAGCAGAATCTTTGGCTGGCTCAAACTGATGGTGGTGTGAAGTGCTATAACCTGATCAGCAGCAAGCTTAAAACCTATTCTCACTCTTTTGAAAATACCGGTTCTATTGGTCGCCATACCATTACTCGTATGTACGAAAATAAAAAAGGACGGATTTTATTCGCGACTAAAGGCTCCGGTCTGTATGAATACTTGCCCAAAACCGATAATTTCGGCTGTTATAACGTTGAGCAAAATGGTTTACTATCTGATTTTATTTATGATATCACCGAAACAAATTATGGTTATATTGTTTTATTGACCAATAAAGGCTTGAATTTGTTTGATCCGGAAAGCAATAAAACTTATAGTCTCGACAAATCGCATGGTCTACCGCTAGAAATGATTAATTTCGGATGTGGTGTGTATGTTACTCGTAACGGGGAAATATTTGTTGGCGGTACTAACGGCATGGCTTCATTTTTCGAAAATCAGATTAATCCAAATCAGAAAGACTACAACCTCTTTTTCTCTGATATTTATGTAAACAATCAACTTATCAGACCATCCGATAAAACGGGTATTTTGTCGGCTGCCATGCCCTACTTGAATAAACTGAGATTAAGTTACGACCAGACAAATATTATCATAAAATTTGCCACTTCCAATTACATTAAAGCAAATAAAACGGCTTATGAGTACAAACTTGAAGGTTTTGAAGATAAGTGGATGCCAGTGGCCGAGCAAAGCATTAAATATTCTAATTTAAGTCCCGGTAGTTATGTGCTTCATGTCAGGGAATTGCTATCAAATAACTCGAATACGAAACCTAAAGAAATTGAGTTGTCTTTGAGAGTTTCCCCTCCGTTTTATGCTTCCACAATTGCATATATTATCTATTTGTTACTTATAGGAGGTGCGATATGGTGGATTATTTCATTCAATAAATCTAAAATTCTGTTGCAAACTTCGCTGGAGTATGAAATCAAAGAAAATGATCATATCAAAGAGTTGAATCAGGCGAAGTTGCAATTTTTCACCAATATATCACACGAATTCCGCACCCCATTGACGCTGATAATAGGACAAATAGAGTCAATGACTCAAATGGATAATATCACACCGGCCATTTACAACCGATTATCAAAAATTTATAAAAATGCCACCCATTTACGGATTCTAATCACCGAATTACTCGATTTCAGGAAACAGGAACATGAGCTATTGTCGTTAAAAGTAAGCAATCAGAATATTGTAGAATTTATTAAAAATATTTACTTGTCGTTCAACGACTTGGCTGCCTCCCGTAAAATTGACTACACGTTTTTTACCGTGGAGAAAAATATCATGCTTTGGTATGATTCGGTTCAGTTGCAAAAAGTATTTTACAACCTGATTTCCAATGCATTTAAATATTCTCAGAACAATAGTTCGATTACTGTAAAAATCGAAAAGCTTTCAAACACAGTACGAATCAGTGTCATCGATTCCGGTATTGGTATCTCAGAAGAAGATTTACCAAAAATCTTTGATCGTTTTTATCAGGCTAAAAATCAGATTGATCATTCATCGGGTTCTTACGGTACAGGCATCGGACTGGCACTTTCGAAAGGGATTGTAGAGCTGCATCACGGGACAATTTCCGCTGAGAAAAAAGAAGGTACAGGTACTATGTTTCGGGTTTCGCTCTTAACTGGAAGCGACCATTTTACGACGAAAGAAAAAGAATCAAGTTCCGAAATGGATGTGGATTACATTAAAAACACCAGTTTCCCCGATAATTTCTTTATTGAATCCATCAAAGAGACTGATGCAGAAACACACAAAATGAATTCAACAATTCTTATTGTGGAGGACAACGAAGAAATGTTACATTTCCTTTCGGATATTTTCTCACCCATTTATCACGTGGAAACAGCTATTGACGGATTGGACGGACTGGAAAAAGTAAAGGAGTTACAACCGGATATTGTATTGAGCGATGTGATGATGCCAAAAATGTCTGGTAAAGAAATGTGTATGAAGCTAAAAACCAATTTCGAAACGTCGCACATCCCGATTGTGTTGCTCACTGCCGATTCGTCGGAAGAGCTAAACCTGGAGGGCTTGATGGTAGGGGCTGACGATTATATTACCAAGCCATTCAATGTAAAAATGCTTATAAGTCGATGTAATAATCTGGTTATTAGTCGTAAACGGATGCAGGATCGTTTCTCAAAACAAACCGACAATACTCCAATTTCCATTGCCACTAACAAAATGGATCAGGACATGCTGAACAAAGCCACAGAAATAGTGATGAAACATCTCGACGATTATGACTTTGATGTAACTGTTTTTGCTCAGGAAATGGCTCTGGGACGCAGCAAACTATATCTGAAACTGAAAGGTATTATCGGTATGACGCCAAATGATTTCATCCTAAATATCAGGCTTAAAACTGCTGCCACACTACTCACAACCGAGAATGAATTAAATATATCAGATATCACTTACCGGCTTGGATTCAACACACCACGCTATTTTAGCAAATGCTTCAAGGAATTGTTTGGAATTTCGCCACTCAATTACCGAAAAGCAAATAATCCTGCTTTTGCAAATAAAGATGTGGAAGAAGAGTCAGATGAAAGTGAAGGGTAATCAAAGAATAAAAGCGACGAAAACACAACTTTCGTCGCTTTTATTTTGTTTGAAATAGCCTACTTTTTTACTTTATTACAAGTTCAGATACCTTGTCAGTTGAAACTTTTGGAGTCTTGATATGAATAATTCCATGTTCAAGTGTCGAATCGTAATACCAACCGGTTAAAGACTTTGCAAACATTTCTTTATTTTTGACTTTTTTGAGATTTTGGTCATTGAATATTATTTCTTTTGGACTAACGCTTGTATGAATATCAATCAGGTAAGTTCTTACTTTAAGCCTCCCATTGAAATCACCTTTTGCTGCATTAATGCTTAATTTCAGTCCTCCTAACTCAGAAACAACCGATTCAAATTTTGTTGTTGCATATATTCCCTGACGGTGTTCGCGGGTTAGTCCATCGTCTTCGTACATCGTAAACGAAGATATTCCCGAAGGATAAACATGAAGAGTCAGCGTATCAGTCGGACGCTCCCAATCGTACATCATGGGTTGATACATCGGCAGAATGGCGCCGGCTCTGACAAAAAGTGGTAATCTATCTAGTGGAGCACAATAATTTCTCAATGTTGTTTTACCGTTAAGTTCAGTTCCATCCCAGAAATCAATCCATTTACCTACCGGTAAATAAATACTGTCGCGTTTGTCTTCCGACTTATAAACCGGCGCAACTAATAGGTCCTTGCCTAGTAAAAACTCATATCTGGTGGCATTGCCAAAAGTCATGCTATCGGTTGGATATTCAAGCACCAGAGCACGTACAGCAGGAACACCGGTTTGATAAGCTTCGTTACAAAGGGTGTACATATACGGAGTCAGGCGTTGTTTCAACTGCAGGTATTTACGATTAATGGAAGTGAATGGTTCGCCAAAAAGCCACGGTTGTTTATCTTTAATCCCGTTTTTATTATTCATCGCCCATCCTGACATGGACATAAACACCGGTGTAAAGCACTTCCATTGCAGGTCGCGGGTATATGTAGAGTCGCTGCCTCCAAAGATGCCATCCACATCACCCGTAGCACAATTCTGTGCCGAAAGTCCTGAACCGATAACCGTAGGAATGTGCCAGCGAATATAATTCCAGTTTCCGCTCTGGTCGCCTGTCCAAACTACTGAATTACGGTGCGAACCTGTCCAACCGCAAACCGTCCAGACAAAGCCACGCGCGTCGCTGTTTTTCTCGACACCTTCATAAGCCAGTTTAGCACCATCCAGCGCAAACTTAAAGCCCGGTCCAACCCACGCAACATCCAGTTTACAAAGGCGCGTTCCATATTCACCCACCTCACGCGCAATTTTCTCTACACCGTTTTCAGTCCACAACCCGGTATAGAAACCACGTTTCTTTAGTTCTTTAACTACAGAATCTAAGGCTGTATAACCGCAACCATACCCATCGTTGGGTAAAATCCACCCACGAGGCATCTTGTAATCCACATAGTTGTCTGCAATCAAGTTAATAACGCTTGGCGTCAAACCATCATGACCGGTTGTGGTAGAACCAATCGTTTTTCCCGATTTGGCTCCACGGTTATAGCAATTGGAATCGCCCATTCCCAACGCCCAGCGAGACATCAGGAAAGGTTTTCCTGTCAGGTCGGTAAAATCGCCCAAAGTTTCTTTCAGCGAATTGCCCACAAAATAATAGCAATCGAAACGGCTTTCCTCCTGCGCCAGTCGAATCGTGTCTTTGAATGCATATTCACCCGTGGCATAAGTATTCCGTACAGCTCCATAGCCGTAGGTACTCATATAAAAAGTTTCCGGATTGGGGTTTCCGCCATCTTCCCATTTGTAATCGATGGTCATTTTAATGGTTTTATCGCGATGCGAGAAACGTCCGTTTTGCATTCCACCACCATAAAACTGTTCGTTGTTGCCACGTTTCAGGTATTGTACGGTTTGTTTTCCATACGTAATTCCTTTTACTTCTTCCCATACCAACGTAGCATTATCAGCTTTGTAAAGTGCAAAACGCAAAGGTGCTTTATACACTCTGATAGCCATTTCGGGTGTTTTAAGCAGGTAATAATCGCTTTCATCGGTCAGTTTTTTGTCGACAGCCATATTCGGAGTATTGATAATAATATCGTTGCCGACCGGATTGCTAAAAACACCATCGTAAGCCAACCAAATGCGAAACATATCGTTGCGAAGAAGGTGCAACTTTAGTTTGACCTGATGACACGAAATCTGCAACTCGTTTTGATCTGCTTTGAAGTCAGTGATATTCCCCAACTCACAAGCTTTCGAATACAGTTCCATTGTCAATGTATCGTTAGAACGACGTAAATCGTTTTCCAGATCGGTATAGAATTTCACTTTGTGTATACCAATATCAGTCAAATTCAGATTTGGAAAGTCAACATGTATAGTATCGATAATGCCTATAGGCTTGTAGACCGATGCCAGAATGGTAACCTTCATCAACGGACGGTTGTCTAATTTCAGGTAGCAATCTACATTCTTTGTCAACGGTTTGGAACTGAGGTTCACAAAGCGGAAAGACATTTTATCGTTTTTTTTAAATACATTTCCTTCGGTTTTGTGTGAAACAATATCCAACGCCTGTACATCAGCATCAAATGCTTCCGAAAGCTGGATATCGTCTACCATCCAATACCATTGGTACATATTCCGCCACCAAAAACGAATGAATACTGTTTTTTGACCCGCAGCTACAGCAGTAATATTCAACTCCACATTCATCGGGTTTGGACAATCGGAAGCCGGAGCAATATTATTTCGAACATCGTATTCTTTCCAGTCTTTTTCGTTGCTACTAACCGCTACAATAAGTCCTGAAACCAGTCCGGGTTGTTCCCATTCGCCCCAAAAAAAATTTTGCTGAAATTTTAGCACTACCGATTTTCTACCAGAACAATCAATGGCAGCGGTTTGAATATAAGCGTTGGGCTGAATGTTCGCTTTTTTCCATTTGCGGATATTTTTTCCAACGCGAACGCCGGGTGCGATTTGCATGTGGTATCCACGACTGGCTGAGGCAATTGGAGGTGCCTGATAATTTCGTCCGGGCGAACCGGGATAAGGTTGATCGGTAAAAAACCAGGTGGAGCTACTGTCGTTCAGTGCCACTGATTTCCAACCGTCGGGCATTTTTCCCAATGAGAAATCTTCTTTCCAGAAGACTTTTGAAGAAGCTTTTTGAGCTAATATATTCAAAAAAAAGCCAACAAGCAAAGTGGCCAGAATGATTTTTTTCATAGATGCATTTTTGTGTCAATAATCCACTGCGTAGTCTTTTGTAAATCTTTTCCCACTCCATGCTTTCTTCTGTGTCCATTCAGCATAGGGAGCAGACCAAAATTCATCGGTTGCAGGCAAACCCAATGACAGAAAAACCAGAGAAGTCAGATACATACTACCCGTATTGGAGTAGTAATCTGCCAAGTTCTCTTGGTTATCGCCAACCAAACCCAACGTGAGCCAATATCCGGGTCGGAAGGTGGACGGAATGAACATATTCTTCATAACAGCTGTCATGGCACAACGCACCTGAGCAGGTTCTATGTCTTCCGGAAGTTTATGATCTAACGCCAGCTTCACGAGAGGTTGAAAAGCACCCACACGATAGGTAGAGGAGCGGCCAAAGACAGGATAAGTTCCTTCGGGCGAAATATACCTTTCTTGAAACGACCCATAGCGTTGCATTCGTTTATAAGCCAATTCGTACTCTTTCATTGTACGGCGATTGTGAGCGACATTTACCCGCAACACTTCTACCAACATGGGTTGAATAACATATCCGTTGTAATGGTCGTAATGAAATTTTGGACCATCGCTGTACCAACCGTCACCCACATACCATTCGCTCATTTTATTAATAGCATTATCAATTCGGGCTTCATCGGGTTTTTCTCCTATCTGAAGCAGAAAGCTCTCCACCATAGATGCAAACAGCAACCAGTTGCTGTTAAAGGGTTTGATTTGTCTTACTTTCACAAATTCGTGAATAACATGTGTTTTGGTCACAGAGTCGAGCGGCTCCCACAATACAGCAGGGGCTGCCAATAAGGCTTGTGCAATGTAAGCTGCATCAACCAGCGTTTGAGCAGTATTGGAAGCTTTGAACAAGTAATCCCGACCGTCAGGATTAAATCCCTGTGTTATACTTTGTTGTGTTTGCACCAGCAGCCGTTCCCGAATTTTACTTTCGGGAGTTCCATCTGGTGTAAGTGCCAAAAATGGAGCAATTCCTGCAACTAGCCTACCAAAACATTCCAGATAAGCTACTTCCTTGTCGCGTCCGTCCCATATTGGACTAAATTGCATTGGCATATTTTTGTGTAACTCCCCTTTGCTCATATTGCTCAAAACCGGTGAGGAGATTTTATCCAACAAAGAAACCCAATAGTTACGATCAACAGCACCAGATTGTTTTTTTTTGACCGCCTGAACCTGTTGAAGCCAACAAATGGATATAAAAAACACCATCAGGCATTTAAACCAAGTTAGTTTTAATTTCATATAATTTAGATTTTTATCAGTGCTATTTCAACAATGTAAAAGTAAGAATAATATAAAAATAAACCCATTACATTCAGACAAATAATACAATATTTTTTGCCGAGTGCAATGGGTAGATAATGTAAATGAGGTTTTACGGGATAATCACTTTTTTAATCGTATTGGCTACTTTCACCAAATAAATACCTTGGGGCAAACCAAACGAAACTATTGAAGCACTTACTGTTTTAGTTGCCATTTTTAGTCCGGCAACGGTATAAACAGTTACTTCAGCACCGATAGTTAAGCCACGTACTTCCAACTTTTTGCCAGTTGACAGACATTGAAAGTCATTTGTAACAGGATTTAACCCTGTAGTAGGGTCAATTTCAAATACCACAAGCAGTGTGGAATTAGCACTCAAAGCCGGTGCAGAATAAGTACCTCCATAGTAAACACTTGAGCCAAGTAAATTTGTCAGTTGAGTTTTCACTTCTGTGCCATTATAAAGAATAGATTGGATTCCTATTCCATGATTTGGTGTAATTGTAAAATTCAATTGCTTTCCTTTAGGTTGTGCATCAGTAGTACCTGTGGTATAGCTATTCACAGTACCACCATCATTAAATGATATGGTTGTATTGTAATAAGCCAGTTCATAAGCACCAATATCATAACTGCCTCCCTGTGGACGAACTAACCCTACAATATCCGTAGTTGCCGTGGAAGTTGTACCAGCATTCAAACAAGCCGAGGCGGAGGTTATGGCCCAGTTGGCATTAGAAATCATTGAAAGTGAATCTAAGGTAGCAGTAACCACATTACCCGTAAAGTTTGTTGGAGTTACAAAGGCTGGATATAATTTTCCTACATCCGAACCGGTATTGGAAAGTTCAATGCTTACAGTTCCAGTTAATGTTGTTGTTGTATAAACATCCGAGGTGACAAAACGTGTGTCAAAAGCGCAATTCAGAATCTGATTGCCATCAACACCAGCAGTTCTGATATGATGTTTTAATGGTGATGTGCCGGCATTCAGATTGCCCCAGAATACACAATTCTTTATTACAGTTGCAATGTTATTAAAGTAAAGTCCAGCACCACCATAATTATAAACACACATTCTGTTGTTTACTATATGGCAATTTGTGAAAGTAACTGTTCCGCTATAACCGGCAATATTATTGACAAATGCTGCTCCACCCTGACCAGTTTGAGTCCTGTTATTTGAGATTACACAATTTTCGAGTTTATAAGAAGAGGTTGAAGTTGCAAACTGACCATCTGCCATAATACCACCACCACTTTTATATGCAAAATTATTATTTATAATAGTTTTTGAAATATTTACCGGAGCTGCAATCAGGGCTGAAGTCCAAAGTGGATCTATTGCAATACCACCTCCTAGTGAGGTTTGAGAAATGTTTCCGGTAATGCTGCAATTCTTAATAACAATTGGATTTGCCGTAGTCTGTGGCATAATCATAAGCCCACCTCCCTGACATTTACCTGTAATACTTAATACTTTTGTGCTTGCATTCCTATTGGTTGCAATATTGTTTTTAACAATACAATTGTCCAACGTTCCGTCTCCAACATAAACGCCACCACCATCTATATCTGATCCTGAGTTTGCCAATCCGTCTACCACGTTACCATCAATAGTACAGCCCCTGACAATGCCTTTCCATGATCCTGCTTTCATATAAATACCACCACCACCATATTTTCCGGCTCCGGCATAGGCTGCTGTATCAGCTCTCACAACACAATTTATTACTTTAATTGAGTCAGCATCGCCCGAAGTTCCTTGTATGTAAAGTCCACCACCACTGTTAGTTGCTGTGTTGTACTGAAAAATACAATTGTCAAGAATAGCATTCTTTTGCAAAAATGCACCTGCACCGGTGGCTGCTTTACCTTTCTGAACAGTAAAACCACTCCAGGTTGTTCCTGAAGCCATAGAAGGAGCATTTAAAACACGGTTTGTTCTGTTTCCTTCAAGTACGGTAAGCGAAGCATCGGTACTGCGTTGACTACGAAGAGTTTCTGTTCCAATAAATCCACCATAGAAATTGATACCTGTTTTCCAACTCAATGTTGATGCAGAAACATAAGTTCCCTGTTTTACCCACACTTCGTCACCTGCAACAGGCGATCCTGCCAATGCTGCTGTGGGAGATGTATAGGCCGTTGCCCAAGACAGACCATCGGTATTATCTCCTGTAGAACTAACATAATATACTGTTGCATTGGCTAATCCAACAAACATCAATACTAAAAAAAGTAGCTTAAATCTTTTCATATTAATTATTTTTAAAAATTATTTTTAATCTTTTTGCGTATAAATAAATTTCACGAAACAAAAATAGATTGAAAAAACATTGCCAATGGTAGTCATTCTTCCAAATTTGTGTACAGTTTTGTTCGGTAAATGAAAAATGCTGGATCTGTTTGTATTATCAAGAAACTAAAATCTGACTTTATTTTTATAGATATATCATTATCAGAAAATAACATACATAAAAGCGGACAATATAATCAACCCATTCGCGCGAAATCAACTTATTTTTGTATTATATTTTAATTCCACAAATGTAGGTAGTAATTGAACCTCATGTTCAAATTAATTTGTTATTATGAAAAGGAATATTTTAATTTTATTTTTTCTGTTTCTAACAATTTCGGTTGGATTCTCAAAAGCAAGAACAGAAAAAGATGCATTAACTCTTGCAAATCTTTTTTTCTCTCAGTCAGCAAGTTCTATATGGAAATCTCCTGCGATTACTAAAAAGCTGACATTAGCTTATTCTGATATATCGAATGTTATTTCACCAAGGTATTTCGTTTATAATGTTGGAAATAACAACGGTTTTGTCATAGTTTCAGGGAATGATCATGCAAAAGACATACTTGCCTACTCTGACGAGGGTTATTTCGATTCATCTAACGTTCCAGAGAATATGAAAACCTGGCTTAGCTTCTATCAATCTGAATTGCAAACACTCGAAAACCTTCCGTTATCTGCGATTCCCGCTCAAAAATTAAAAACTTCAGATTGTACTAATACTGCTTTTGCAACGAACATTTCACCTCTTTTAGCTGGCATAAAATGGAATCAAAGTTCGCCATATAATAATTTATGCCCCATGTTTGATGCGACTACACGGTGCGTAACCGGCTGTGTGGCTACTGGAATGGCTCAGGTGATGAAATATCACAGTTGGCCTGCGACTGGACTTGGTTCAAAAAGTTACACTTCAAAAACGCTGAATGTTCCACTTACAGTGGATTTTTCGACGACAACTTACGATTGGGCTAACATGTCCGACTATTACAATACTTCAAGTACCGATGTTCAGAAAAATGCAGTAGCAAACCTAATGTATTCTTGTGGTGTATCAGTAAATATGGACTATGGAAAATCAAGCAGTGCATCTTCTTTTACAATGGCTAAATCGCTGATAACATATTTCAATTACGACTCAAATATCCAGTTCTTTCAACGGGATTATTATTCAAAAGCCGAATGGGCTACAATAATTAAAACAGAACTTAATGCATCACGGCCTGTATTGTACGATGGACAAGCTACCACTGGCGGTCATTTGTTTGTTTGCGATGGGTATGATGCCAATGGATTGTTTCATTTCAACTGGGGTTGGGGAGGTTCGTCTAATGGCTATTTTGAACTCACGGTATTAAATCCAGCCGATCAGGGAATTGGCGGAACAGCGGGTGGTTACAATGCCAGTCAGGGTATTACTACCGGAATACAAAAACCTAACACGACATCTGTTTCATCGTATCGTTTATGTTCAGGTAAATTATACAGCAGCGTGACTGATTCTATTGACCGTTCAACAGCTTTCACTTTGAATCTTCAAAACCTGTATGATAACGGCATCAATACTTTTGGCGGATACGTGGCATTGGCTCTATACGACAATAATAATGTATTAGTGCAGATACTTAAGAATGTAAGTGTTTCCCGGCTGTTAAGTGGCAGCGGCTGGACGACTTTTAGTTTTTCCTCTGTAACGATGCCATTGACAATTGCAGCAGGTGAGTATAAATTATATGCTATTTATCGTTCAACAGAAGAAAACCTATGGCAAAAAGTACGTCAAAAAATTGGAACTACTGATTATGTAAATCTTTCTTTAACTGACACTAAACTGAAATTTTACACAACCAGAGATGCATATCCTCAATTTAATGTAAATTCGCTCAGTATTCCGAACAATTATTATCTGAACAAAACCGGGAGGGTGAGTGTAAACATTACGAATACAGGCGGCGAATATAATTCAACTTTTACGGTCATTCTTCAGTCGGATTCTCTGGCAGATTTAACTCAGACCATTTCATCACAACCCATCAATATTGCTGCCGGAGAAATTAAAACTATTGACTTCAGTGGAAATGTAACTGTTGCCACCGGAAATTATCACGTGAGTATTTTGTACGACTCATTGAATATTCGGTCAAATGGAACCACAAATGCAGTATTGCGCTCATTGCCGATAAAAGTGCTACCTACACCAACCGGAACAACTAATTTGGTTTTGACTCACATGATTTCGTTCGACAACCAACCTAAAGTAGATAAAAATAATGCGGTTTTGACTGCTCATATCAAAAATATGGATGGTTATTTTGACAACCGAATGGTGGCTAATATATATCCAAAGAATGGTGGAAGTATTATAGCTACACTAGGTAATCAAAACGTAACCATTGAGAAAGAACAGGAGGTTACAGTCAAATTTAGCGGAAAAATAAATCTGAATCCAAGTACTTATTCGGTAGATGTGTGCTATTATACCACAAGTAATTCATGGAAAGAAATAGCACCTTCCGATTCGGCAACAATCATTTTTTCCTTGGTGGATAATTTGAGTGCACTGTCACAGCCAATTCAACCAACAAATATCGAATTGTATCCTAATCCTGCTCAGGATAAGATTTCCCTCAAATCTGACAAAGCAATTATAAATGTAACTATTTTTGATATTTCGGGCAGACAAGTTTTGTTTATTAAGCCTGAAAAAAGTACAGAAATTGCAGTACCAATTATAGAACTTAATGCGGGTACTTATATTCTCAGAATAGAAACCGAAGACGAAATAAAAACGGGTAAATTTATCCGGAGATAAATATGAGAAAACGTTATTTGCTGATTTTGCCGATTACATTTTTGCTGACAACTTGTCAGACTACAAAAAATAGAGTTCTTATGCAGGAAGTAACTGTACAAAAGGCTGTAAATAAAGCAATTATTTATAAAACCACACACAATTACAACCTTCTCGTTCCGGTGATTATGAACGAAGATCGCACAAAAATCATTTCGTATCCCGATCCTTCGGATATTTATTATCAGGGAAAGTTATCCGTTCCAGCACAGCTTGCAAATGGCTATTTGCTTGACAACAGAGGAATTAATGAAAATGTGGCTTTTCTGAGTTTTACTTATCAGGAATACAGTAAATTGAAGGAGGCTCCTCCTATGAGTATTTTACTCTCGCGAATTGTTGATAAATATCCCCTGAAAGAACTTGTATATTGTGGAGAAAGAGCACAATATCAGCAAGATGTAAAAGAGTTGAACAAATTAATCAAATCTGGATTAATCGGTTGCAAGAGAGTTCTGTAATCTTCATTTTCTCTTTTAATACAGAAAACTAACATAAAAAACTGCGCAGTAGCTGACCAAAAGTCAGCACTGCGCAGTTTTTTATCAATCATTAATCAAATAAATTCTATCTAACCAATACTTTTACAGACAATTTCCCTGATTTTACAAGATATAGTTGGTTAGCGGGAAGTTCAATTCTGTTTTCAGCACTTGTTAGTTTTATTTTTCTGAGCACAGAACCCATTAAGTTGTATACTGTAGCCTCTGGTTCATTATCAACATTTTTCAATAAAATTGCACCCGAAATACCATAAGCCAACGATTTGCTTTCTACCACATTTTTCACGCCCGCAGTTACATCAAATTCATATGCACCAATATCATAGCCGTTTCCAAGCGGACGGGCAGTACCAATAATATCATTGGTTAACGTTCGAATAGTTGCACCGGCATCAACACAAGCAGAAGTTCCTGATATTGCCCAGTTTGCATTTGTGATTGCTAATGAATCTGTTGCGGTTTTTGCTGTACCTGTGAAAGTTGTTGGATTCATGAATTTTACGTAAACAGAGTCAGTACCTGAATTTGCCAATGCTAAACTCACTTTCCCATCTAAGATAGCAGGAAATGCGGTTGGAGAAATTTCCAATTCTCTGTATCTTGAATCAAAGGCTGAGTAAATAACGCTGTTTCCTGCAACACCAGCAGTTCTGAGGTGATGCTTCAACGGTGCTGTACCGGCATTTAAATTACCCCAAAATAGACAGTTTGTAATATCACAAGCAATATTATTAAAATATATTCCAGCACCACCGTAGTTGTAAGTGTCCATGCGGTTATTTACAATATTACAATTAGCAAAACGCACGGTTGTAGGTGTTTTATTATTGATAAATACTCCTCCACCCTGACTTAATTGTGTTTCGTTATTCCCAAAAATACAATTCTCAAAATAATAATCAATAGTTGATGAAGCATTCTGCGAGTCACACATAATTCCACCACCAGCCATGCGACTAAAGTTATTCGTCACAACTGAGTTTAATATTCTCACTTTCCCTGAAACAGCAGTTCCTGTCCAGTATGGATCAATTCTCATACCACCACCCTGACCAACATCAGTAAGGTTGTTGGTAATTTTACAGCCATTTACAACTATTTCAGCAGTTGTAGCTCCCGGCATAATCATAATACCACCTGCATGAACATTTCCGGTAACGGTCAAAGCATTTGTTCCTGGGTCAAGGCTGGTTGCTTTGTTATTGCTGATAACCGTGTTTATGATTGAACCATCACAAAGGAAGACTCCCCCTCCGTACATTTTTGCTCCGGAGAAACTTTCTCCATCAACCACATTACCCATAATAGTACAGCCCCTTATTATAGCTGTAAACGAACCCGGCAGCACATAAACGCCTCCACCACCAGCAGGTGAGGTTGAGGTTCCATTGTAATATACAATATTGTTTTTAACTACACAGTTTATTAACTTCACTGAATCCATAGTTGCTGTTGCCATATATACACCACCGCCACTGTTGGTTGTGTTTTTACAATTCTGAACAATGCAATTCTGCAAAGTCGCATTTTTCAGCAATGAAACACCTCCGGCATTAGCTGAACTACCATTCTGAATGGTAAATCCATCCCAAATTGTTTCTATGGTCAAAGCAGAAGATGCACTCAATACTCTGCGCTTTTTGTTACCATTCAACACGGTCAGAGCTGCGTTTTTACTGCGCGCACTTAAATTGGTCTCATTTCCTGCAAAACCTCCATATACATTTACTCCACTGTATATGGTCAATGTGGTATCAGTCACATTGTAAATGGCTTGTTTTACCCAAATTTCACAGGGCGAAGCCACACTTTTTTGTGCATCCAACAAGGTTTTGAATGCGGTAGTCCACGAAAGACCGGTAGAACCATCGCCATCGGGACTGACATAATACACGGTTGCATTGACCGATAAAGCAACTACAAAAGCAAAAATAAAGAGTTTAAATCTTTTCATGATAATTTATTTTTAATGGATAATATTTAAAATGAATAATTGAATTCAGCGAAATTTAACCCTAATTCAAGTGCCAAAGAGCTGATTTGTCGCCTGTAATGAATCATTTTTAGGGTCAGCGAATAAATCCAACGAAAGTGACATTCCCATGCATTTCACTTCCTTGTCTTCGATAAGGCAAAAGCCAACAGTAACAGGATTCAAAAATCTGAATTTTGAATGTTCTATTTCACATGGGAAGATAACTATCTTTCCTTCTACGGTTTTTATATACTTGTGTTTCTGCATGTTCCAAACAAAATTATAGTTTTAATTATTTTTTATCAGACAACATTAAGTTTATTTTTTAATGCAAAAGTATCAATATCATTTTATATGGATTGTAGTCGATTTTCCAGTTTTGTGTATATTATTGTTTTATTTGTCTACCAACCTGTATTTTGTGTCAGTTTCTTTGATTTTAAAATTTCGGATTGTGGAATGGGAAAAAAATACATTTTATCATCCCAAACCCGTTGTTGCAGTGCAACAGTTTGATAAGTCAGGCTTCCCGTTATAGCATCCTTTGTTATTTTCAAGCCTTTTATATTTATATAATTAGCTTTTTCAATAGGATTGTCCATCAATCGCCAGCGACGAATATCGAAGAAACGATGTTCTTCAAAAGCCAGTTCTACCCTACGTTCATTACGGATAAACTCACGCATGGTGGCCTGATTCATATTTGGCAATGCACCTCCGGTAAGCGAAACGCCGGAACGTTTCATAATATTCTCCAGATACACATACACATCGGTACTTGGCGTGGTATTAAACTCGTTATAAGCTTCGCAAAAAATATACATAATTTCCGGCAGACGGAAAATCACTTTTGTCTTGGTGGTATTTACTGTTCGCCCGTCCCAAACCGCAACTGGAGTTGTAGAAACAGCACCTTGAACCACAAATTTTGCCAGATAATATCCGGTTTTAGTAGCTGTTGGATTCGATTCGGTTGCATCTTTTCCACCGGTAAATGTTTCAATTGCTGATGATTTATCGTTGATATTTAAAACGTCTCCATTTTTTAAAACTGTCATATCCAATCTCGGGTCACGGTTTGTGAATGGAGAAGAAGCATTATAGCCGGAACCGGTAGTTGTAATTGCTTTACCGTTTTTCATGCCAAAAGCATCCACGAGGTTTTGAGTTGGACAAGTCAAACCATTTCCGCCATATGATATAGGTGCATTTAGCGATTCGGTGGTGGTATTTGCAGTATAACTGGTGGTGAAAATAATTTCTTTGTTATATAATGCCAATGCTGAATTAGGTACAAAAAGGTTCGTCATATTTCCACCTGAATTTAAGCTATTCAGCCCGAATGGTCCTTTCTTGATAATATCCAGAGCGGTTAAATATGCATTTTGCCAACGAGATTTCACGTTGGTTGGATTAAACAGTGGACTGGCATAATAAAGCTGTGCACGTGCTTTCATAGCTTTTGCAGCCCATGATGTGGCATGACCCAAGTCTTTTACATCATCAAAACCGGGTTTTGTTCCGGTATAGGTTGCAGGAAGACGCACAATAGCTGAATCACAATCGATAAATATAAAATGGAAACAACTGTCAGTCGACTGCCGTTCGACCAAAGCAGCTTCATCCACTGTAAGAGTTTTGGTCAGAACCGGAACACCGCCGTATCGGCGAACCAGTTCGAAGTAAAAATAGGCACGCATGAAACGGGCTTCACCTTTCATCCTGCTAATTGTAGCAGAGATGGTTGAATCTGATCCAAGGGTTGTTGCCCTTTTTGGTAGTTTAATACTATCAGCATTCTCCAAAAATAAATTAGCCTTGCGGATACCATCGAAACAGTTGTCCCAAACGTTTTCAACCAGATTATACTTGCTCCACGAACCATCGTTGAAACCTTTGATGCCATTTACCGGATCGGCATGCACGGCTTCATCACAACCTGCCGCTAGCATGGCATTGGAAATCCGGTTATAGTTGCCTATCAGATTGTTGTAGGTATTGTTTAATATCCCGAAAGAGCGACGGGTATTCGTCCATATATCATTTTCGGTCAAAGTTCCATCTTTTGCCGGGTCAAGAATATTCTCACACGAAGCAAAAGCCACGAGCATAATTCCCAACACAAATATGTATTTTAGCTTGTTCATAATATTCTCAATCATTGAAGGTTATAGTTTTAGGGATAAACCAAGTATTACAGTTCTCAGAAGTGGGTATTCGCTGAATCCGGCAGTTAGTGCTTCAGGGTCACGACCTTCGCGTTCCGTCGAAAATGTAAATACATTATTGGCATTCAAATAAACCCGTGCACTCGACAAAGCCACTTTACTTACCCACACTTTTGGCAATTCATAACCAACTTCCACTGTACTGATGCGGAAGAAGTTGCCTGACTCCTGCCAGAAAGTTGAATTCTGCGTATTATGGGTATCACTGATGCTGAGTTTTGGAAAATTGTCGTTGCTTGTTGCACTAGTCCAGCGGTTATTCAATGCATATTGAGTAAAATTGCCCGGACGAACATAAATTTGTGAACGTGAACTGCCCTCACCGTAGCAACTGAAGTCAAAACCTTTGTAGGTAATTTCCAGATTGACTCCGTAAATAATTTCGGGGAATGCATTGCCGATTGCTACCTTATCGAGTTCGTTAATTACCTGATCGTCAGCCGGATTTTGATTTACATAACGGATATCGCCCGGACCAACTGTTTTGTAAGCCGAAGTTGGTTCGCCGGTAAGGTCGGCTGCCGAATTATAAATACCGTTAGCTACAAATCCATAGCGAGTATCAATGGAGTTTCCTTTACGATACATCCAGGAATATTGATACGGAAGTTCTTTTAAATCAATGATGGTGTTGTGTGCATAAAGGAAATTTCCGCCCAGATTTATGCCTATGTCGCCAAATTTTTTAGAGTAAGTCAATGAAGCCTCAAGCCCTTTATTTTCAATTGTTCCGGCATTAATAAGTGGCAACGAAATACCTATGAGCGAAGGCACTACATTGGCCTGATCCACCATAATATCGTTACGGGTTTCGTGAAACACATCTACGGTGAATGACAACTTGCCTTTTAATGTTTTGACATCGATACCGATATCAGCTTTGTAGGCTTTCTCCCAGGTTGCATCAGTATTCGAAAGAGTTCCTTCGTATGAACCGTCGCTGCTAGCATTCGGGTTGCCAAATCCATATCCCGAGCCGGCATACCATGCCTGACGATAAGCAAACCGGTTTCCGCCTGTCTGGTCATTACCATTTAAACCGTACGATGCTCTGATTTTGAGATAATCAACAATTTTGTTGCTTTGCAGGAATTTTTCTTCGGAAGCAACCCACGAAACTGCTGCAGCAGGAAAAAATCCATAGCGTTTTCCCCGTTGGAAATTATTTGAACCCTGATAAGAAGCGGTCAGTTCAGCTAAATATTTTTTTGCATAACCATACATTACCCGTCCGGAAATACCCTGATATACATGATCGGGGACATCACCTGAAGTATTGGAAGTAATCAGATTGTACAAAACAACTGCGCTGATATCGTGATTTTTGAATGTACGGTCGTAATTCAGGTTCGCAATAAAATTATTGTCGCGGTAATAGCCCGACGTTTCACCACCGGTTGTGGTCGATTTGGTATCATCAGTACCGTACTTGCTGTACGTATTTGTCACTGAGTCCAACTGATATACCGCAAACGATTTATATTTCGCCTTGTACGATGAGTTATAGTTTTCGAAATGATACATAACACTGGCTTTCAGCCCCTTGGCGATAAAACTCAGGTCTTTGGTCAGGTTAATGCGCGACGTCAGCAATTTGTGTTCATCGGTACGCAACCCACGCAATAATATTCCCTGCGGGTTGTCGCGATAAACCGAAGTTCCACCTAAGGATCCATCAGGGTTGGTAACCGGAAAAGCATTAGCAGGAGTTGTCATAAGCGAATTAAATAAATAACTGGCCGAAGCATTAGCATCGTAACTGGCACTAATCCAGGGTGCACGGGTATAATCAAATGCCGCCAGCACATCTACCGCCATTTTAAAGCCGGCACCCAGATTCACATCCAGATTTGTTCGGAAACTATATCGTTCGTAGTCCTTTTGTTTGGCATTTGCCATATTGTTCAGATGAAACAAACCATCTAATTTGGTATAGCCAATCTGACAAAAATATTGAGCAATCTGACTGCCACCACTGGCTGTAAAATTGTATTGCTGAGTTAAAGATTGATTTTTCAGGAACAGACTTCCTGCATTTACATCCGGATATTTTGTTGGATTTGTATTGTTTAAATAGGCATTAGGATTGTAAATTCCGGCACTACCATCGTTTGCCAACGCTTCGTTGTACAAGCTTGTATAATCATAAGCATTCACTGTCTGTCGGACTTTTACCGGATTCTGAACTCCAACTCGAAAATCAAGACCAATAACATTTTTTGAAACTGAACCACGTTTGGTTTTTATCAGAATAACACCGTTTGCTCCACGCATGCCATACATGGCTAATGCCGAAGCATCTTTCAAAACAGTAACACTCACTACCTGATTAAAATCAAGCAGGTTGATATTGGATTCCACATCGTCTACCAAAATAAGGGGTGTGGCTGAAGCTATTGTTGCTTTTCCGCGAATGAAAAAATCAAAATTACGTGCTCCAAAGTCCTGTCCGCCACTCTTGATGGAATAGAGTCCGGAAGCAGTACCGTTCAACGCTTCTTCAATTGAAGTCACCGAATTTTTCTGAATAGTAGAAGCATTGACAGTGGATATTGCCGATGAATTCTTTTCCATTGGAACTGTGCCATAGGCAATGGCTATAGTTTTAGTTTGTGTTAAAGCAGGTGTGTCGGTTTGAGCCGCGGCATTGAGAGCTGTCAAACTACCGGCAATAAGCAGTAACATCGTAACTATTTTATGCTGATACATATTTATCATAATGTGTGTTTTTAGTACAAGAATAGTTTTACTGAATTACCAACCGTCATTCTGAATTAGATACTGACTTTTATAAATCTCGGCATACGGAATCGGATAACGGTGCATATAGGGTTTAAACACACGTTTTTCGTAGTCGTATACTTCGTAAGTAAATGCACTGCCCACTTTTTTGATACGCATTGCTTTAATGGTCTTATCAAAGTATTTCACACCTTCATCCCAACTCAACACATCGTACCAGCGTTGTTCCTCGAAACAAAATTCAATAGCCCGCTCATTTTTTATGCGTTCGCGCATGCTTTCTTTGGTGTTTGAAATATCCACCGGAATAGGAACTTGTCCAACCCGTGCCCGTAGTTCGGTGGTTGCTGAGCGTACGGGATCTGTCGGACCATCCAGTTCGTTCTGTGCTTCGGCATAATTCAACAGAATTTCAGCGTAGCGGAAAACAATATAATTCAGATATTCTGTGGTGTTTTTGTAGCGTTGATGAGATTCCTTCCAGAATTTGGCAATACAATAACTGAACGGATTGTTATAGGTTTCGCCCCAGTCACGACCATTCACATAAAACTCCATATTGCGGTCGTACCACGAACGGTTATTGTACAAAATAGTCATACTAAAACGTGGATCACGGTTTAAATACGGGTTGTTGGGATCATAATTGGAACGACTGTCAGTAATCGGGTACCCTTTGCTGTCTTCGTACATATCCACAAAATTCTGAGTAACAGCTGTTCCCATCCAACCATTATAACCTTGCGGAACAATAAAACGAACCAGAAAATTAGAATTATCGGTATGTCCCTGCTCGAAATTAATCGCCGGACGTGGACGATTCATAATAATCTCGGAGCAAACAGGTTGGAAAAACATATTCACATAATCGCTGTAAAGCGTATATTTATTGAGGTCCATAACTGCTTTTGCTGCATCGGCTGCGGCTTGCCATTTTTCGCGCTTATTTTCAGGATTATTCAACGGACGGGCTGCATACAAAAGTGCTCTTGACTTCAAGGCTAATGCTGCACCCTGCGTTGCACGACCATTATCAATGTTCTGAATTGGAGCAAGCAATTGAGCTGCCTCGTCACAGTCTTTAACTATGAATGTCACACACTCATCATAGCTGCTACGGGGAATATCCAACTGATCGGTTTTCAAATCGATTGATTTATCGTAAATAGGAACACCTCCCCAACGTTTTATCAGTTCAAAATACAAATATCCTCGTAGAAAAAGCATTTCGCCACGATACCGGCTTTTAATTTCTGCCGAGGGGAAATTGGTTACTCTGTCCATATTGTCTAAGCTTACGTTTACCTGACGGATACCTGCATAAAGCTTTTTCCATAATTCTCCAAGCTCCAATGCGGCGTTTGAAGAAGGTGATCCATCCATGGAAATGGTAGCACCTGTCCACGAACCATTATTGAAAACGGTAGAACTTTGATTTACGCCAAGTCCTTCGGCCTCATCGGAAATGGCACAGTTCAGCGAGTTCCACATACGTCCCAAATGGCAGGGCATATATGAATAGGAGTAGTCAGCATATTTCTTGAACTGCTCATAATCGGTAAATATTTTGTCGAAAGTCAAATCCTGCTCTGGTGTTTGTTCCAGCAAGCTTTCATTGAAAATATCGACACAGGATGGCATTGTCAGAATAGATAGGAATAAGGCCAATATTATAATAAACTTTCTCATACAGATTTAGAAATTAAGATTAATACCAAAGTTATATACTGTCTGCTGAGGGTAAACTTCGCCACTCTGATTAATAACTTCGGGGTCGAAATTATCCAGTGCCGACCATGTGTAGAGGTTACTACCGCTTGCAAAAATGCGAATTGCTTCTACCTGAAGATATTTGCAAACTGATTTTGGAATAGAATAACCAACTTGCAAGGTTTTCAAACGCAGATAATCTCCTTTTTTCAGAAAGAATGTGTTGATGTTTTTATTGCTGTGTTTAGTAACAACGTGCAACGAAGGATATTTTGCATCTAAATTGGTTGGAGTCCAGTAATCCTGATGAATAGATGAAACCTGTCCACCACCGGCACCACCGCCAAACTCAAAACCTGCATTGGAAGTGAAGTAAACAGACGAATTAGCAGATCCCTGCATCATTACCGAAAAATCAAATCCTTTCCATGAAAAACCGGGCGTTAGCGCATAGGTAATTTCCGGAACGCGGGAGTAACCAATCGGAATAATATCCTTATCATTAATAACTTTGTCGTCGTTATAATCCAAATATTTTAAATCACCCGGAATGATTGGACCACCGAGACCTGCCTGACTTGGAGAATTGTTGATTTCCTCAACACTCTGGAAAAAACCGAGTACCTGATACCCTCTGAACTGTCCGATTCGATAGCCTGCATATTTTTGATAAGCAGGTGTTTTGCCCGGATCATCGTAATTCACAATCTGATTGCGAGCAAAACTCATGTTTCCTTTCAAAAAATATTCAAAAGCTCCGATTTTATTTCGGTGAGTCAGTTCCATTTCATATCCCCAGTTATTCACTTCCCCAATGTTATAAATGGGCGATGCTATTCCTGTTGATTGCAGAAGCGAACCAGCAGTCATTAAAATATTCTTTCGATTTTCGGAGAAGAAATCAACACTGAAAGACAATAAATTGCCACTAAACAAATGACCATCAATTCCAATGTTTTGTTTCAAAGCCATTTCCCATGTCAAATCAGGATTTTCATTTCGTGACTCCACAATTCCACCTGTACTGGTCGGGTTGTTAGTTCCAAAATCGTAATACTGCGAAACACCTACTGAAGAATACAGCCCCTGATACAGAAAGCGGGAATTAGAGCCGATTTTATCATTGCCAACCAATCCCATCGAACCTCTGATTTTCAGGTAAGGAAGTACAGAACTGAGGCCTTTCATGAAATTTTCTTCAGTTATCACGTAACCCATGGAGAAGGCCGGAAAAAATCCAAACCGGTGTCCTTTGGCGAAATTTTCAGAACCATTGTAACCTAAATTTACTTCTGCCAGGTATTTATTGGCAAAAGCGTATTCCACTCGTCCGGCATAGCCCATCAACACGCTTGGAATGGAAATTCCATTGAAATCCTTTTGTTGATTATACACAAGAGTTCCTTTAAAATTGTGTTTTTCAATGGTTTTTGTGTAGTACAGCTTCAACTGAATTCCTTCCCTTCTGAATAAAGCCGAAGTACTTTCACCACCATAGGAGAAAGGTGAATCTTCTGTTATTTGGTCGTATCTTCCGGTAGTTGGAGAATAAAAATAGGTGTCCACGCCATCGGTATACGATTTCAAACGTCCAACGGTACTTGTATAGGATACCGAAGCATCAAAAGCAAGTCCTTTGGTGATAAAGCTCAAATCGTTGTGCAACAAGCCCATTAAATCGTAATTATTGGTGCGGGTATTTTCATAACCTGAATAGGCAATTTTTGTCAGTGGGTTTCCATTTCCTTGTAAAGCGGAAACGCTTCCATCCGGATTAAAAATGGGATTGAGATAAGGCTGCTTAGCAATAAGCGATTGAATGAGGTTACTTACACCCGGAAAACCATTTTTCTCTTCAATCCGACCGCTTATATTGGTAGTCAGAGTCTGATATTTGTTAATCGTTATATCCAGATTACTCCGGTAATTAAAGCGGCGGTAATAGGTATCAGGATTATAATTTTTTTGCAGATCGGTGTATTTAAACATTCCTGACTGATCCAGATAACCTACAGAAACAAAATACTTAATGGCTTTAATTCCCCCGGAAACATTTAGATTGTATTGTTTTTCGGGCGATGAGCTTTTAGTCATCTCATTATACCAGTTCACATTGGGATATTTGTAAGGGTCTAAGCCTGAGCGAAAACCTTCCAACGCCTCGTCGGACAATAGGGTAGGCGCCATCACTAACGGATCTTGACCATCATTAATATATGCCTGTTTCTTTAGTAATAAATGGTCGTATGAACCTAGAAATTGTGGTATTTTGGTCGGTGTCTGTAACCCGTAATTTACCGATAGACTAACTTTAGGCTTACCTTCAGTACCTCTTTTAGTCGTAATCAAAATAACACCGTTGGCACCGCGAACACCATATACAGCAGTGGATGAAGCATCTTTCAGAACCGAAATTGTTTCTACTTCATTCGCATTTATTTGTGAAAAACTTTCCCGTTCCACTCCATCTACAATAATCAGCGGACTTGCATCTACCCAGGTAGAAAGACCACGTACATAAATTGATGCAACATCTTCGCCAGGACGACCTGAAGGTTGCAGGGTAATTAATCCGGGAAGTTTTCCGGTAAGAGCACTGTTTAGATTCGATACCGGAATATCGGTCAGTTCGGCACTTTTCACAGTACTGATAGAACCTGTTACGGTTTGTTTTCTCTGAGTTCCATAGCCTACCACAACAACCTCATCCAACGATTTTGCATTTTCTGCCAGGATAATGATATACTTATTCTGACCTTCAACCAATTGAAGCTCTTTCGTTATAAATCCCACGTACGAAAAAGCAAGTGTTGATTTTGGCGATGCAGGTATGGAAAATTTGCCATCAATATCGCTTACTGTTGCTGATTTAGAGCCTTTTACCAAAATACTTACACCTATCAATGTTTCTCCTTTTTCGTCTTTTATAACTCCGGAAACATAGTTTGCCTGTGCATACGTTTTCATCATTACTGCATTTGAGCAAATTAAAACAAATGACAGTAATGTGATTATAATTGATTTATTCATATTAGAAATGGTTAATTGAGAGTTGAATAATTAGCAAACTGAAGATTGGTTAGTTCCATCTCAAAGCACTCAACCATAGAGCTAAAGTGGCAGTTTTTGTATTTCCACGGTATAATTTTATTGCCTGAAATAAATCCTGATCAAGCAGATACATCTCATCTGCCACATAAATTGTTCCCGATGGATTGTACGGCTTATTGTACTCTGATGGGTGGGCTGCAATGTCGGGTGTATACTCGGTTTCCAGAAATTCAATATGCGAGTACTTTGATGGATATAACATATAAGGTTTCCAAAAATCAACCGATTTTTTTATGGATGAACCCCACTGATATTCTTTGGCATACATCGAATCTGCTTTGGCAACGCCATAATAACAAGCTTCAGCCTTAAGTATTTTTGCAAAAAAGAGAAGATCGTAGGCGTGGTAAGCAAAAGCATCTCTGCCTAATAAATCGATGGAAGTTCCGTTAGGATATAGATTAATGGGTATAAAAGGATCATATCCACTTGAAAATTTTGTGAGTATGGTTGCATCATTTAATAGCAAACCATAATAAAGCAAAAACTGAAGCCTGATTGTTTGCCAGTTATTCGTGCGTACAGCATCAGCTGTTGCTATAGTAGCTCTTCTTCTCATCCATGTGTCAATGGCAACCCTGGATGTTGAATCTATACAATTTCGAATAATTGAATAGCCTTCGATACCCGGATTGTAGACTGTTTCGCCCGGAGAATTCTCTTTTACTGCAGTATTAACTGCGGCCCATGCCAGATAAAATTGTTTAGCTTTAGCCAGGTAAACATCGCTTTGGGTGAATGCATAATATAAACATAGGGCATACATTCTTTGCATATCGCTCGCAACAATAGCACTTGCACCGCTCACCGAAAGCGAAGTTACTGGTGAAGGAGTGACATCATCCCGGATGGTTGTGATCGACAACAAACGAACAAAACTATCAAAAGCAGTTTTTCCGTCAGAAGTTGTTGTAGAATCAATTGCAGATTTCCATTTATTATATTGTTCACGGGTAAGAACCAGATTTGGAAACATTCGCTCAATATTGGTTTGTGCCAGCATACCACCTGAAAAAAAACTTCCTAATGCGAGAACGATAATGATTTGTTGTAACTTTTTCATAACGGACAATAGTATTCGTGTAATTAAATGAATTGAAGCATTCATCTTAACAGGACAAAATACCTTTATTTTCTAATTGCTGAACAAAAGTATCGATATCCTGCAAGTAACAACTGCTTATATCATCCACAAAGTATGCAATTATTTTCCGAATAATCAATTTTGGAATAATAAGTATATTCGTACATTATTTATTTAGATACAAATGAGTATTTTTGTTTTGTGATTTTAGAACACATCAAATTATATCGTAATGAAAAATATTTTTATCCTGCTTTTTATTTTTGTCTTTAGTAGTCAGATTAGTGTCGCACAAAATTCATTTACGGGCGACTTTGAGACTTTTGATTCAACACCATATTATTTCCGTTTCGGCAACAGCACAAGTGTCACTTATTATCCCAGATGGAAATATTCTCATCAGGTGGTAGATAACCCACTAATAAATAGTAATAATAGTTCAGCCAAAGTACTTCGGTACAGTTCTCTCGAAGCACGTTGGTACGGACTCAAATTCAAGTTCTCAGCTCCTCTGAATATTGACGATATTGATACACTCAGCTTTGATATTTACCAACCGGCAAATATCGTAGGTAAGGCGGTGAATACTACCTACAGCACAACTCCTGCTACAACACAGGAAATACGTGTGAAACTGTTGACCTATTTTAATACCACACAAGATAGCCGGGAAGATGCAGGTGTGACACTCACTTTTTCTGGTTCTGTGGTTCCATATACACAAGCTGGAGACTGGTATAATTATATAGTGCTGATTGACAAATCTAAATTCAGTGCTACAAATCTCACGACTTTATCTGCCGGAGTACTTGGAATAGCCATAATGCCAACTTATAATTCGGGGGTAACTCTCCAATCGGAATATGTTTGTTATATAGATAATATTAAAACTCGTCCATTGAATGTAACAGGAACCTCCAAAGTAATGGATTTGCAAAAATTAAATGTTTTCAATAACGGAGATGTAATCAGGTTGCACTCAGAACTGAATACAAATGCGACTATAAATTTATATAATGTGAAGGGTACACTTTTAAAAACAATGTTTTCCGGAAAACTTGAACAAAAAGATTATCTTTTTCAATCAAATCTTAGTTCAGGAGTTTATTTTGTAAGTGTAAATACAAATGGATTTATTCGAAATTTTAAAATCGTGATCTGATTTAGTGGTAAGATAGAAAATAAATAGTTATTGTTCAACTGATAAAATTTGTGTAAAATTTCATCTTCGTTAAATATAATTAGTTTCTTAACTTATATTCCTATAAAAACAATGCTCCGATCTTCACAGACCAGAGCACTAACACTACAAAATATTTCATTCAACTCTGCCCATTTCGGGCGTTTGC
>CAIQOG010000075.1 GCA_903873355.1 uncultured Bacteroidales bacterium | reverse complement strand
GCAACACCTGAGATTTCAGCTCAGGAAGAAGCTTTTCGTCCGATATTTGTAGCACTGAAGACCAAAATTGATGGCACGGTGCGTTATCTGAACTATGACTACATTCAGATTTCCGGTAAACAACAAAAATATAAGTTTAGCTGTTCGGAAATTATTGATTTACCTGAAGCAACTCTGCACAATAGTCTTCCGCTTGCAAAAAACATTCTCGACAAACAAATAGTTGATATTAATGGACGTAAACTGGTTCGTGTCAACGATGTGCGTTTGGTTTCCATTGCTTCAGGGACTTATGCCATTGCTGTAGATATTGGTACAGAAGGTCTGCTTCGACGACTTGGTGTGGCGGATATTGTGAATAAAACCATGAACATTTTCAACAAGGATTTGGAAACACGTTTTATTCTTTGGGACGACGTACAGGCATTCGACACAACGAATTACAATATCAAACTATCGCAGGCATCCAACAAGCTGCAACGCCTCCACCCTTCCGATTTAGCGGATATCATTGAAGAAATGGGTTCTGTTTCACGTGCCAAGATTTTCGAAGCACTTGATGAAGAACGCGCTGCCGACGTTTTGGAAGAAATGGAACCTTATGCACAGGCTCAGTTGATTGAAAGTCTGTCGATTGAAAAAGTGGCTGACGTGCTTGAAAAAATGCCTGCTGATGAGGTGGCCGACTTGCTCGATACACTGGAGGATGAAAAAGCCGAACAGATTCTGAACGAAATGGAAAAAGATTCGTCGGAAGAAGTGCGCGAACTGCTTGAATATGAGTCGAAAGAAGTTGGTAGTTTGATGACAACCGATATACTTTCGTTCCACGAAACCATGACTGTGGAAGATACCCTGAATGAACTTCGCAGACAGAAACCAGAAGCTGATGTGCTTTATCTGATGTTTGTAATTGACAAAGATGAAAAACTGGTTGCAACAATTTCGTTGCGCGATTTGGTTATCTCGAGCCCTGAAATGAAAATTTCGGAAATCATGAATAAAGAAATTATCAGCGTTCAGGACGAAGATAAAGTGAATACGCTCGGTGAAATTATCGAGAAATACGATTTGCTGGCAATTCCGGTTACCGATGCTCAGAATACACTGTTAGGAATGGTTGTTATCGACGATATTGTGGAAGACCTTATGGATAAAGGTAAAACGAAAAGAGGAGGTCGGGTATGGCGATAATCAACAACAAAGATTTCAACAAACGTCGTAAATCTTTTTTCCGTAACATTGTTCTTTTCCTTGCCATTCTTGGTCCCGGAATAGTAACCGGCAGCGTTGATAATGATGCCGGTGGTATCACAACCTATTCTGTGGCAGGTGCATTGTATGGCTACAACCTTTTGTGGACTATGATTCCTGCGTTGATTGTACTGATTGTGGTTCAGGAAATGAATGCCCGCATGGGTATTGTTTCCGGCAAAGGATTAGCCGATTTGATTCGTGAAAATGCAGGTGTGAAGATTACATTTTTTATTTTCGTGGGTTTGCTGATTGCCGATATTGGTAATACTACCACTGAATTTGCCGGGGTCGCGGGTAGTTCTCAGGTTTTTGGAATAAGTAAATACATCAGTGTTCCGATTGCTGCTGTTTTGGTATGGTGGCTTGTGGTAAAAGGAACATATAAACTCAGTGAACGTGTTTTCCTGATTTTCAGTGCGTTTTTGTTGATTTACGTAGTTTCAGCATTAATGGGCAAACCACACTGGAACGAAATTGGTGAGGCCATGATTAAACCTAAGATTGAGTTTAGCATGGGATATTTGACTGTTGTAATCGGAATTATTGGTACTACCATAGCACCGTGGATGCAGTTTTACATGCAATCGGCTGTAATTGAAAAAGGTATAAAAATCACCGAATATAAATATACGATAGCTGATGTGATAATCGGAAGTATTATTACGGTTGTGGTGGCGTTCTTCATCATTGTAGCCTGTGCTTCAACGCTCCATGAAAATG
>CAIQOG010000074.1 GCA_903873355.1 uncultured Bacteroidales bacterium | reverse complement strand
TGTATTTTTCCATGGTAACCGCTCCCGTGGCAGGATTTACTGCAAAACCTTCGGAGAGAAGTGTCCAGATTACAAATACCAGAAAAAACACAACGAAAGGAATGGCATTGTACCACAGGAATTTGCGTGAACGTGCTTCCAGAACTTCGTGATTCAGACGATTTACAAAGAAAAGCAATGCCAGCGAACGGGCCAGAAAGAATACAGCTATTCCGAGTGTCAGGTTGCGGATATTCAGCAATGCTTCCAGTCCGTGCCAGTCGTTACCCCACGAACTGATAACCGGAGCAAGTTGATTGGTGATATTGCCTTTATTTACAACGAAATCTGAACCTGTATAGAAAGTTGCTACAGCCACACCAATCAGGAAAGTCCCCAGCAATCCATTAAGGAACAGAAAAGTGCGGAATGTTCCGGCACCATATGTGTTACCCGGTTTGCTATGATATTCATATGAAACTGCCTGAATAACAAAACAAAACAGAATGGCCATCCAAACCCAGTAGGCACCGCCAAAACTTGTAGAATAGAACAACGGAAATGATGCGAAGAAAGCACCGCCAAAAGTCACCAGTGTTGTAAATGTATATTCCCATTTACGACCCAGTACATTAATTAATAAACGTTTTTCGTCTTCGGTTTTTGAAAGCGAAAACAGCATTGACTGACCTCCCTGAATAAACAACAGGAAAGTTAGAATTCCACCAAGCAGTGAGATAAGAAACCACCAGTAGTGTTGTAAGAATGAGTATGTTATCATAATGTTTTAAGTTTGAAAGTTAGTAAAGTTGAAATTCCAGAGTTTATAAACTTTAGGACTCTGAAGGTCCTTTTTTGATTTGTTTTATCATAATTCGAATTTCAGCCACTAATAATGCACTGAATAAAATCAGGAACAGGAAGAAGGTGATTTTTACTGAATTAGCTGATATATTTGATATGGCAGCATTTAGCGGTAAAACATCTTGTATGGCCCATGGCTGACGGCCTACTTCGGCAACTACCCAACCCAACTGACTGGCTACATATCCCAGTGGAATACTTAAAACTGAAATCCAGAGAAGCCATTTTGACTTTTCTATCTTGTTTTGCATCGATAGCAGTACTACAAACAAAAGAATAAAGTAGAACCCGAGCATCACCATAATTCGGAATGAATAGTAAACTGTCGGAATATGTGGAATCAGTTTTTCAGGTTTGTCAATGTAACTATACCCAAATTGAGCATAATTAGCTTTCAAAATTTCTTTTGATTTTTTAGCTGCTACACTGTCCTTTGCTTCTTTTGCTTTTTGATAATCAGCCAATGCCTGTCGTGCTTCCAGACCGCGTTTATGTTTCTCGTCAAACGAAAGTGCAGGGCCGTTTTTTGTCTGGTAACCTCCATTAATAATATCTTTTATACCCGGTACAAAAGAATTCATATCGCGGTTAGCCAAAAGTGACAATAATGATGGAATCTCAATTTTGAAGATATAAGGGTCAATACTATCTTTATATGATTTTTTTGCAGGATTCAGAATGCCGAACGGAACAAGTTCAATGCCGTTTTCCCCATCGTAAAGTCCTTCCATTGCAGCCAGTTTCATGGGTTGACGTTGAGCCACATTATAAGCAGAACCATCGCCGGTATAAGCCACTAAAACAGTGGAAATCAATCCGATAACAGCTGCAACCTTAATACTTTTCAATGCAAAATCAACATCACGTTTTTTTAGGATAAACCAGGCGCTTACACCGGTAACAAATAAACTTCCAACAACCCAACTTGAAATTACAGTATGGAAAAATTTATTGACGGCAACCGGTGACAACAACAAACTCCAGAAATTTATCATCTCATTACGAACTGTGTCGGGATTGAATTCCATGCCCACTGGAAATTGCATCCATGCATTGGCGACTAATATCCAGAGTGCCGAAATGGTAGCTCCGATAACAGTAAGCCAGGTAGACGCAAGGTGGAATTTCTTGCTTACTTTGTTCCAGCCAAAGAACATGATGGAAATAAAGGTGGCTTCCATAAAAAATGCCAGAATAGCTTCGATAGCTAATGGCGCGCCAAAAATGTCGCCAACAAACCAGCTGTAGTTCGACCAGTTTGTCCCGAATTCAAATTCGAGAATAATTCCTGTAGCAACACCAATTGCAAAGTTAACACCAAAAAGTGTCATCCAGAATTTGGTAGCTTTTTTCCATGCTTCGTTACCCGTTCTTACGTACAAGGTTTCCATTACCGACATAATCAGCCCCAATCCCAGTGTGAGAGGAACAAAAAGCCAGTGATACATAGCCGTCATGGCAAATTGTGCCCGCGACCAATCCACTAAAGATGCATCCAATACATTCATAATTGTTTAGTAATTAGTTAATTAAGTTTTAAAAATCAGTTGTTTTTATTTATCAATTCCTGACGGACATGATTTGCTCTGGAGGTATCGTCTTTGAAATTTGATTTCAAAAAATTAGGAAAGAAAAAGATTTTCAGTACTACAAACATAACGAAAAGCTTAATAAAAATAATGACCCACAATGTTTTGCCAACGGTCATATTTCGGAAACCTTCTTTGTAGAACGATATAAGCTTTTGAAGATAGGAGGGAAATTTCATGTGTTAAGGTTGAAAGTTAATCAACAATTATTACAAATGCAAAAATATGAATAAAATTGGTATAATTACAAATTCGGATTGAATTTTGTTAGTTAAATTATGTAAATATAATTTCAACCTGATTAAAGCCCTGTTAATCAGCGCGGGAGCCTGTTGTTGTGGCGGTTTTAATAGTTATAGACAATTCTGAATTACCGAATATTCAACAGATTTAAGAACAATAGTAGTTTGAAAATAATGGTTATTTGTTTGATTGAAGTTGATTTTTGAAGAAAAACAGCTATTTTTGTATAATTAAATTAATCACCATGAATCCATACCACAAATTACGTATAGCAATTTGCAACGACCATGCAGGTTTTGAACTGAAAACTAAAGTTGTTGAATTTCTCGAAGGTGAAGGAGCTGAACAAATAAAAGACTTCGGCGCATTTTCAGCTGAAAGTTCGGACTATCCCGATTTTGCACATCCCATGGCATCAGCTATCAAACGTGGTGAATTCGATTTTGGGATTTCAATTTGTGGTTCAGGAAACGGTATCAGCATGACATTGAATAAACATTTAGGAATTCGTGCGGCGCTGTGTTGGAAAGCTGAAATTGCAGCTTTAGCCCGTCAGCATAACGATGCAAATGTACTATCACTTCCGGCCCGTTTTATTACCGAATCGGAAGCATTGGATATTATTGAAACCTTCTTCATGTCAGATTTTGAGGGTGGACGTCACCAGCGAAGAATTGACAAAATGAATCAACTACATTAATTTCTACACAAAAACAATATTCAACTTTCTGCTTTCCCGGAGTTCAAAACTTTGGGAAAGTCGTTTTATAAACCTCTATGCAACGAACTGAAATATCTACGTATGGTGAATTCGGACTGATAAAGCACCTGACCGAACGATTTAAAATTGAGAATTCATCAACTGTCAAAGGTGTGGGCGATGATTCTGCAGTATTGAACTATGGTGACAAAAAAGTACTGGTAACCACTGACTTACTGCTCGAAGGAATTCATTTCGATTTAGTATATGTGCCATTGATGCACTTAGGCTATAAGGCTGCTGTTGTGAATTTCTCCGACATTTATGCCATGAACGGTCAGCCGAAACAAATCACTGTTTCATTGGGTATTTCCAAACGTTTTTCAGTTGAAGATCTGGAGCAGTTTTATGCGGGGATTGAACTGGCATGTAAACATTATGGAGTTGATTTGATTGGTGGCGACACGTCGGCTTCGCTTACCGGTCTTGCTATCAGTATTACCTGTATTGGCGAAGGTGAAGAAGGTAAAATTGTGTACCGAAACGGTGCAAAACAAACTGATTTAATTTGTGTATCGGGCGATTTGGGTTCGGCTTATATGGGTTTACAACTCCTTGAACGGGAGAAAATTGTTTTTTCGGCAAACGATGAAGCTCAACCTGATTTTGAAGGACGGGATTATATCCTTCAACGTCAGCTAAAACCCGAAGCACGTAAAGATATTGTGAAACTGCTCGCCGATAATGGAATAGTTCCAACGGCGATGATGGATATTTCGGATGGATTATCTTCTGAATTGATGCATATCTGTTCGCAGAGTAACACCGGCTGCCGAATTTATGAAGATAAAATTCCGATAAATTATCAGGCAGTAGTTATGGCCGAAGAACTGAATATGAGCATTGTAATGGCTGCTCTCAATGGTGGTGAGGATTATGAACTTTTATTCACCGTTTCACTCGACGATTACGATAAAATTGTTTTGATGGAAGGTGTGGGCATTATCGGCCAC
>CAIQOG010000073.1 GCA_903873355.1 uncultured Bacteroidales bacterium | reverse complement strand
TGGAGTTCCATCAGGTTTTGTGCTGTCCCAAATTATTTTACCCTGATAATTAACTGTTTTGCGGACAATTTCTGATAATTCTTTAATGGTTTGATCTTGACCCCAACCGGCATTAACCTGAGAAGGTAATGTATCAGGAGCATCGTAATTCAGCAAAAGGTATACACTTGAATCTGCCATGTCATCTACATGGAGAAACTCGCGCATCGGTGAACCTGTTCCCCACAAGGTGATAGAAACTTCATCGTTTTGTACTGAAATACCATATTTTTTCAAAACCTGAAGAATAACATCATCGCTGAATGAGCCATTCACACCTTCAATAGGGCGTTTATTCAGATCGGTGCGTAATTTCGACCAATCATTTTCCATCAAACATTTTCCCAAATACATTTTCCGAATCAAAGCCGGTAAAACATGTGATTTTTCAAGATCGTAATTATCATTTTGACCGTAAAGATTGGTTGGCATAATGGAAATAAAATTGCAACCATATTGTGCATGATAAGCTTCACACATTTTAATTCCTGCAATTTTAGCAATTGCGTACGGTTCATTTGTGTCTTCCAGAACGCCTGTAAGCAATGAATCTTCACGTATGGGTTGTTCAGCCATACGAGGGTAAATACACGAAGAACCAAGAAATAACAGTTTCTTAACCCCATGAAGATAACTCTGATGAATTACATGATTTTGAATCATCAGATTTTCGTAAATGAACTGAGCGCGGTAAGTATTGTTAGCAACAATTCCACCAACTTTGGCAGCTGCAAGCACCACATATTCAGGTTTTTCTTTTTCAAAAAATTGGGCTACAGCCTGTTCGTTTAACAAATCAAGTTCTTCGAGCGAACGGGTTACAAAATTGGTAAATCCTTTTGCTTCTAAATTCCTTTTTATAGCAGAACCGACCATTCCTAAATGGCCGGCAATGTAAATTTTAGCATTTTTATCCATGAAATAATGGTTCTAAGTATTACTCAAAATAATTTAAAATTCTGAAACCACCCTCTTTCAAATAGGTTTCTTTTTTCATTAGTTTTATATCAGAACGCATCATATCTACTACCAATGCCTTTAAATCATATTCAGGAATCCAGTTTAGAACTGTGCGGGATTTTGTAGCATCTCCGATAAGTAAATCTACTTCAGTCGGACGGAAATAATTTGCATCAACTTCCACAACAGCATCTTTGATAGTTTTAATTGTATCAAGGAATTCAGCACCAACATGTTCAACAAAAACAGGCTCGTTTATACTGCCAATATATCCTTTTTCATTTATCCCTTCACCTTTAAAGTCAATATTGATTCCTATTTCTCCAAAAGCCATACGAACAAATTCGCGAACTTCTGTTGTAATTCCTGTAGCAATAACATAATCACTCGGTTCATCCTGTTGTAAAATCAGATACATCGCACGTACATAGTCTTTTGCATGACCCCAGTCACGTTTTGATGAAAGGTTTCCAAGAAATAATTTACTTTGCATACCCATAGCAATACGTGCTGCTGCACGGGTAATTTTACGTGTTACAAACGTTTCACCTCTTAGTGGAGATTCATGATTGAATAGTATTCCATTGCTTGCATGAAGTCCGTAGGCTTCACGGTAATTTACTGTAATCCAGTATGCATACATTTTTGCCACCGCATAAGGTGACCGTGGATAAAATGGTGTGGTTTCTTTTTGTGGAACTTCCTGAACTAACCCATACAATTCCGATGTTGAAGCCTGATATATGCGGGTTTTTTTGGTAAGATTCAATAATCGAACCGCTTCAAGAATACGTAATGTTCCTATACCATCTGCATTTGCAGTGTATTCAGGAGTGTCGAAACTCACTTTTACATGACTCATTGCAGCAAGATTGTAAATCTCATCGGGTTGTGTTTCCTGAATGATTCGGGTTAAATTCATAGAATCAGTCATGTCACCGTAATGCAACACTAAATTTCTGTCATCTACATGAGGGTCCTGGTACAAATGATCGATACGATCTGTATTAAAAAGTGAAGACCGGCGTTTCAAACCATGAACTATGTACCCTTTTTTTAATAATAGTTCTGCTAAATATGCCCCATCTTGTCCGGTAATACCTGTTATTAAAGCTACTTTTTTCATTGATAATTATTGATTGATCTAAATTTCTGAATCGTCTTCGTAATATTCATGGAACTTGTCTTTTCCACCTTTTTTAGTCTTGGTATTTGTATAACCGTACGTATTTCCAAATAAATAAGCATATTTGTAAAGTTTGTATCGGGAATACTTACTTCCATCATCCTCTACATCATTTAGTACAGTGTAAATATTTGGTAATTTGTCCTGTTTTAATTGTGAGCATATTCTCTTGAAACCAGCCTTATTTGTTTTTGCATTTCTAGCTACGAAAAGATTAATGTCTGATAATCGAGCCAAGGAGTAAGCATCAGTAACCATACCAATAGGACTTGAATCAATAATAATATAATCATATCGCTTTCTCAATTCATCAAGCATCTCATTTATCTTTTCAGAACGAATAAGCTCTCCCGGATTTGGGGGAATTGAGCCGGCAGGCAAAATGTCAAAATCTGCTTTTGGAAGTTGAAAAATAACCTCGTCAAGTGTACATTGTCCAACCAGATAGTTTGTTACTCCGTTAGGTTGAATGATGTTAAAGCGTTGGTTTACACTTGGTTTACGAATATCCATATCTATCAACAATGTTTTCTTACTTGCCATCGAATAGATAGAAGTCAAATTTATTGCAAAATAAGTTTTACCATCTCCTGATTCAGCCGAAGTAACCATAATAACAATATTCGTTTTTCGCTTCACAAGGAATTCAACCCTGGTTCGAATAATACGAAACATTTCTGTAAAAGCAGATCTTGGATTTTTAGATACCAAAAGCGGATCGGTACTCTTGGTGTGTCTTACAGCTCCGATTAAAGGGAAATCACAATTCTTCTCAACATCTCTTGTCGAACGTATAGTGGAGTTGAGCAATTCTTTCATAACCACAAATAATGTTGGTAAAAGAATACCAAATAACAAAAACATTAATGTTGTTTTTTGTTTTTTATCTGCATTTGTGATGGTAAGAATTCTGGCTCTGTCAAGAATTGTATTGTCGGGTGTATTTGATGCTTTTAAGATTTCAGCTTCAGCTCTTTTTTGAAGGAAGAAAGTATAATAATTATCATTCATCTTTAACTCCCTTTCAATTGCATTCATTTGAATTTCACTACCCGGGAGACCGTTCATTTGTTTTAATACCAAAGCATAGCGTCTGTTTACATCAGCTTTTTCCAGTTCTAATGCAACTCGCATATTCTTAACAACCTCAAGAACTGTCAGCTTTGTATTATCAATTTGTTTCGTGTATTTCCCATAATACATGTTCTTTTGGGTAACTTCAGCTCTTTGATAATAAAGTTCATTGATCTGTTGCACACTTGCCATTAACAATGGTTCATTCAAACCAAGGCTCGAAGGAGCAATAACTGCACCATCTGCTAAATTGGTTCTTAAGTATCTCGAAAGATAATCCAGATAAGTTTCACGTAACCTTAAATCTGAAAGCATTTGTTCGTATTTTGAGGCTTTCTCCAGCAACTGACTTCCATGACTTGCAACATCTACCAGGTTGTTTCTTTGTCTGAATCCGGTCATGTCACCTTCAGAATTATTGAGCGCTTTTGCAACCTTTCCAAGCTGTCCATTAATAAAGTGAACTGTTTTGGTTGCTGCATCATTTTTGCGATCGAGATTGTCGCCTAAAAACAGATCACATAATTTATCAATAAAATCAATATCTCTTTCAGGAGTATCACCTATTAAAGATATTTGCAAAACAGATGAACCTTCAACAACAAAACCAAATTGTATACGCGATGAAAAATCCGAAATTAAAGACTCACGTGTTCTGAAAGTAAAATACATGTCTTTATTTCCCATAAACTTATTCACATTGTTTATGGTGATAAAAAACATATTGTGTTGAATAGGTTGGCCGTAAACTCCTTCAATTTTGAAGTTAGTCAAAAGTTTATTGTCCTCAACAGTTATTCTGAAAGTTCCATTTGAACGTAATCTTAATTTGAATTGTAAGTTATATGCTTCGGGGGAAACATAATCAGAATGTATTATTACCGGAGAAGCCCTGTATAGATTTCGGGTTTTAAAACTCCCTTTTGAAATGTAATCTACTTTTAAAAAAGGCAAACTATCTATAACACGTCCAATCAGGTCATTCGACCCAAGCATGAGTACCTGATTGTTTGTATTTCTATATCCAGATTGAACTCCAAATCCCTGCATTAAAGATTGTGTTCCGGTGGGAACATATTTATAGTCTTCAATCATTATAGTACCGGCCGTTTGGTAAGTCGGTTTCCATGACCGATTTTCAAGATATGCCAATCCTAATGATAAAATGATGCCTATTACGAATAAATACCAGTGATTTAGAAATGCTGAGACCCATTCCATGATGTCAAACCCGGAATCTTCACCATCTTTAAAGAGGTTTTCAGTATTATTTTGTTCCATAATTTTATTTGATTAATGGTCTGCTAAAAAGTCACGACTATTGAATTATTTAGTATAATTTAAAACCGAAAACAGAAGTTGAACTGAAAATGAAACCAATCCAATTAAATCTTTGTAATGACTTACTTTGTAGAAACTTGAGAATTCACGACGGATATAAATAATGTCGTTTGGATAAATATAATAATATTTTGAGTCAATAATACTTTTTGGTCTAATGTCAAATTCTAAAACCTGTGTTCCTTTTTCAGTTTCTCTGATGATTCTGATATGTTTCCTGTCACTTGTTTCGTTGAAATCACCAGTTACTGCCAATGCTTCAAAAATGGTCAATTTTTCCTTATATAATGGAAAGACTCCAATTCCCACATCACCAAAAATAGTAAATGTTTTGTTTGAAAGCCCTAATTTTATTACTGCATCAGGTAAATATTCTCTCAACCGATCTTCAACTGATTTTGTAGCTTCAGGTAGTGTAAGTCCTTTAACCTTAATGCCCGAGACAAATGGTAAATCGATAGTACCATCAGTTTGAACACGATATGATATCATATTCTGACCGGCACCTCCACCACCTGATATCTGAGGTGAAATCAGTTTAGAAAGAGTCTCATCTGCGGTTATGAGTCGGAAAATAATTTCATCGTTTACCTGAATACGATAATCGACATATTCAATTTTTTCGTACGAAGGTAATTTTTTATTATCTTGCAAAATACGCATATTCTTATAGCTATAACACGAACTTAAAAAGAGTGTTATGACTAATAATGCATATATTTTTATCTTGTTTCTCATTGTTGTCTTCAAATGAAAATAAATCTATTTCTTGACCGGGAAAATTAAAAAATAAACACCAACTACAAAAGTAGCACTTGAAGCAAGGGTGGCAATAGTAGACCATAAGGAAGTTTCACCAAAAAATTGTTCATTCAGAGGTTGAAGGAAAATTATATCGTCGGGTTCGATGTAATAGTACTCTGAATTAATTATGTTGATACTTCTTAAATCAAAAGTTTTAATTTGATTACCTTTCTCATTTACACGTAGAATCCTGATTTTACTCCGGTCGGTAAACTGACTCACATCGCCTGCTAATGCAAGCGCCTGAAAAATATTGATTTTCTCTTTTGGAAATGTAAATCTGCCCGATTTTCCGGCCCCGATAATGCTGAAAGTTTTTCCAACAAGTCGAACATCGACCGAATTAATTATTAAAATAGGTTTAATAGCTTCCTCAATGATTGCCTTTGTTTCGCGGAGTGTTTTGCCTCTTACGAAGATATTACCAATAATCGGAAAGTCAATGTTACCATCAGAATGAACCATGTAGGTGTATAAATCAAAACTATCGTTTGAGCCATTGCCACCTGATGATAAAATTTGCATACCGGTGTTTGATGAGCCATTAAACAGGGCGTTTGTTTTTTCATCCATTGAATATACCTGTATATACAATCTGTCATTTTCTTTCAAAAGATAATCCTTGTATGAACAAGTATCCTTATATGAAGCAATGAAATTTTTGGATGGTTGCAGGTAATTTGTTTGGAGAGTTGTTATGCATGATGTTGCCGTAATAATCAGCACCAATAGGACTATTAGTAGTTTTAATGATTTTTGCATTGCAACGTATTTTGATAAATTTGTAGCAAAGATAAACAATTTGTGCAAAAAAAAAGCATTGAAATTCATTTTACTTGATAAATTTCATTATTAAGGAAAAAAAATTAATTTTGCATACATAATTAAAATCTTAATAAAAATCAAATGAACACAGTTGGGCGTATTTTTTTGAAACTTCGATTTGATAAAATTATATGTGGAAAATATTGTTTTATTTTGTTGATAGCCAGTATTTTAATATCATGTAATTCGAGAAAGGCCAAAGAAAGAGATGCCGATAGGAGATTGAGTTATATTGAATTGTTAATCAAAAAAAAAGCTTTTAATTCGGCGAAACTTGAAATTGATAGTATTCACTCAATCTATCCCATGTTGGTGGAAAAAAGAAGAATTGCAGCTGCTTTAAGTGATACAATAATTCGGCGGGAAAGCACACGTTCATTGGCTTATTGCGATAGTATCTTACCTTCAAAGATTCATGAAATGGATTCTGTGCAGAAAAATTTCCGTTTTGAGAAAAATGCTAAATACCAGGATGTTGGAAATTTTGTTTATAAAACTGAACAGACTGAAAGTAATGCGAATCGAACTTACCTAAAAACTTATGTTGACGAAAATGCTGAATTTTATCTGATTAGTAATTATTGCGGAAGTAAAATAGAACAGCAGTCAGTTGAGGTTTCGGTAGGTGATTTGTTTGCTCATACCGATACGATAAGCTTGTCAGATCCGAATAATCACAGATATGACGATGGAGGTTCTCATTTTGAGTCAATAATGTTTAAAAATGAATCAGGAAAAAATGTTTTTGAATTTATTGCACAGAACAATTCTAAAGGTTTGAAGGTTACATTACTTGGGACGAAGAAATATTCCTACTATCTGTCCGATGCAGATCGTAAGGCCATTGTAGAAACATATCATTTGTGGAAAATAAAACGCGATGTTGTTCAGTTGAGAAAGGAAATTAAAAAAGCAAATCTACGAATTGCAAGAATAAATAATAGTAAAAATTCAAAAAAATAAATTCAAAATGAAAAGAACAATTAATCTTCTAATGCTTTGTTTTATAGTAAGTTCGATGAGTATTGCTCAGAAGTCTGCTAAAATTGAAATTCACGAACTTGACTTGAAAAGTTTCAAACAGAAAGTTTGGGATTTTGACAAAAATAAGACATTCAAATCGGTAAGTAAAACTCCTATTATTCTTGATTTTTTTGCTACCTGGTGTCGTCCCTGTAAAATGTTAGCACCTCATTTGCAGACACTTCAAAACAAGTATCAGGGGAAAATTATTATTTATGAAATTGATGTGGATAAAGAACCCGAGTTAGCTCAGCATTTCAATGTAAGTGCAATGCCTACACTGATTTTTATTGATAGTCAGACCACATATAAAACTGAACTGGGTTACCAGGAATATGACGCACTAGAAAAAATTATGCAGAAATACTTTTTTGCAAAAAAGAAATAATTCAATCAATCCAGTTTTTCGAGAAATTGCTCCATGAGTCGCGAAACTGCAAAGTGATCAATTTCAGAAAGATTTGTAATAATAAAGTTGTTTAACTTATTATTCAGTTGACTGGTAGTTACAGTAATAAATTGAGCAATAATAATCCGATGACTCAGAATATGTTTTATCGGATTTGTTGTTTTTATTATCTCCACAGTTGAAATACCTTCGAAAATGGCTCTGAATTCTTCATTTTCTGTAAGTTCTGATAAACTCAACAGTTTGTCAGATTCAATCAATGGAAATTCATATAGGTTTTGCCATACATCTTTCCCGGTTCGTTTCTGAAGGAAGGTTTTACCATTGTAATTGATAAACAGATAATTAAAGTAGCGGTTCGAAGTTTTGGTTTTAAGTTGTTTGACCGGTAATTCTGAAATTGAGTTTGATGCAAATGCCTGACAAACAGATTGTAATGGGCAATTTCCACAATCTGGTGAAACAGGTATACATTGCAAAGCCCCGAACTCCATCATAGCCTGATTGTGTAATGCAGGTTCAGATTTTGAGAGTAAATCCTGAGCCAGTTCTGAGAATTCTTTCTTGCCTTTTACGGAATCGATAGGAGTGGATATGCCAAACAAGCGCGACAAAACCCGGTACACATTTCCATCTACAACAGCATAAGGCTGATTGTATGCTATAGAGCAAATAGCCGCTGCAGTATAATCGCCAATTCCTGCTAAATCAAGAACTTGTTTGTATTCTGAAGGAAATAGGTTATTGTGTTTTTCTGAAACCTGTTTTGCAGCTTTATGCAGATTTCTGGCTCGTGAATAATATCCAAGACCTTGCCAGTATTTCAGAACTTCATCTTCCTCAGTTTCAGCTAATGCTTTGACAGTGGGAAATCGCTCTACAAAACGATTATAATACTCCAAACCCTGATTTACACGTGTTTGCTGCAGTATTACTTCCGAAATCCATATCCGATAAGGGTCAGTTGTATTTCGCCAGGGTAACTCCCGTTTGTTTGTATTGTACCAGTTGTGTAAAACCTTATTGATATAATGTTGAATTTCTGAAGTAATCATTTTTTGAGGAATTTGAATAAAAATACCAAATTTTGGTTGGCTTATTGGGAAATTGTTTGCAATTTTGCACACAAAGTTATTTATCAGAACTTTGGAATCAAAATTTGGAAATATAAAATTGTATTATTTATGAAAAAAGTAGTTTTTGTCTTTTTTACAGTGATATCATTAATTGCTTGTAAAAATCCGTCTTTTACAATAAGTGGAACTCTCGAACAAAAAGAAATGAACGACAAGTTCGTTTACCTACGTGAACGTATTAACCGGGAGTGGAAAACAATTGACAGTTCAAAAGTAGTTGATTACAAGTTCAGTTTTAAAGGTGTGGCTGATACAACTAAAATAGCTTATATTGTTTACCAATCACCAAAGAACAAACGTGTACGTCAGGCTTTTGTTCTTGAAAGCGGGAATATTTCTGTTGCGGTAGATACTTTAGGCTTCATGAATTTTAAAGGAACTGCTCAAAATGAAAAACTTCAAATCTATCACAATTTAAAAAATGAATTTAATAAAAAAGCCGAAGCATTCTTCATTTCACACAAGGATAGTCTCAAAACGCCAAAACAAAGAGCTGATTTTGATAAAGAAACAGAGAAGCTTAATGCAGAAGAAGTGAGTATTGATAGGAAGTATACCATTGAAAATATCAATACACTGGTTGGTAATCATGTGTTTATGAGTTCATTTTTCGGAATGAACATCGCTGAAAAAGAAGAAATTGTAAAATTGATGACAGATGAAACAAAAAGTATCAAACGGGTTCATGAAATAATTGCCGATATGGAAGTGGAGAAAAAAGTAGCTGTCGGACAACATTTTGCCGATATTAAATTACTCACTTCAAATGGATACATGATTGAATTATCTGATTTAGTAGGAAAAACGGATTTTGTGTTAGTCGATTTTTGGGCTTCATGGTGTGGCCCCTGCATGGAGTTTTTACCTCAATTGCAGTCGCTTTATTCTAAATACAAGGGTAATTCACTCGAAATTTACGGTGTGTCGCTGGATGATAGCAAAGAAGCGTGGCTTGGAGCAATTAAGTCGCACAACATTCAATGGAAACTTGTTTCCGATCTTAAAGGCTGGAAAAGTGAAGGTGCAAGAATTTACGCTGTTAATTCAATTCCCTGTACAATTTTAATTGACAAAAAAGGGCAAATTGTAGGAAAAAATATGAGTATATCTGATATAGAAAATTATTTAAATAAAAAAGTAGATATAAAATAAGAAAAAAACCTCTTTTTTGAAAAAAAAAGATGCGCAAATGTTTTTTAATCAGAATAAAAGCAATATATTTGCAGTCCGTTTGAAAAAAAAGAAACAATTAATTTATTAACTAACATATTTAAAATTTACCAAAATGACTAAGGCAGACATCGTAAACGAAATTGCTAAAAATACAGGTATTGATAAAGTGACTGTATTGACTACCGTTGAAGCTTTTATGGAAACTGTAAAAGATTCACTTGCTAAAAATGATAACGTATATTTAAGAGGATTTGGTAGCTTTGTTATCAAACAACGTGCAGAAAAAACTGCCCGTAATATCTCAAAAAATACTACAATCATTATTCCTGCTCACAATATCCCATCATTCAAACCTGCGAAAACTTTCGTGAGCACTGTTAAATAAATTTTTTCACAAAACAATAAATAGAGATGCCAAGCGGTAAAAAAAGAAAAAGACATAAAATGTCGACGCATAAGCGTAAAAAAAGACTTAGAAAGAATAGACACAAAAAGAAATAATTCAAGTCTTTAAATCTATAAAGTCAAAATAAAACAAACTTATAGCAAACATATTGTCTTTAAGTTTGTTTTTTGTTTATAACGATAAACAGTAAAACCAATCAAAGTAAAAAAGTGAATAGCGAATTAGTAGTTGATGTAAAATCATCTGAAATCTCAATTGCGCTGCTCGAAGACAAACGCCTTGTAGAACTTAACCAGGAAGGACGCGAAGAACAGTTCGCCGTGGGGAATATCTATCTTGGAAGGGTGAAAAAAATAATGCCCGGTTTGAATGCAGCATTTGTGGACGTAGGTTACGAAAAAGACGCTTTTCTACACTATCTTGATTTAGGTTCCAATTTCAACACACTTACACAATTTTCAACGCAGGTGCTGAGCGACCGTAAAAAAGCACCTGCAATTTCGAAAATCAAACTGTTGCCGGAAATAGAGAAGACCGGTTCAATCAACGACATTATTAAAACGGGACAGGATATCTTAGTACAGGTTACTAAAGAACCAATCTCAACTAAAGGTCCACGATTAACCGCCGAAATTTCCATTGCAGGACGATTTTTAGTTCTGATTCCGTTTGCCGACAAAGTGTCGGTTTCTCAAAAAATTAAAACGGAAGAAGAACGCCAACGACTGAAGCAGCTGATTCAAAGCATTAAACCAAAAGGTTTTGGAGTGATTGTACGGACAGTAGCTGAAGAAAAAAAAGTAGCTGAACTCGATAATGAGTTGAAGATCTTGGTAAAACGCTGGGAAGAAGCTGTTGCCAAAATCCAACAATCAAAAGGAGTTTCGCTTATTTTAGAAGAATTAGGTCGCACGGTAGGAATAATTAGAGATTTATTCAGCCCGAATTTCAAACACATTCACATCAACGACGAAGCAGTTTATACTGAAGTTCGTGATTATGTGGAACTTATTGCACCCGATCGGAAAGATATAGTTAAACTGTATAAAGAAGAAGCCCCGATTTACGATAGTTTTGGTATTACCAAACAAATGAAATCGGCCTTCGGAAAAACAGTGTCGTTTAAAAACGGAGCTTATCTGATAATCGAACATACTGAAGCACTGCATGTTGTCGATGTAAACAGCGGTAACCGCTCCAAAGCCGGAAACGGACAGGAAGACAATGCGCTGGATGTGAATCTGGCAGCAGCCGACGAAATCGCACGACAGCTTCGGTTAAGAGATATGGGTGGAATTATTGTGGTGGATTTTATCGATATGCACGAATCGGATAACCGACAAAAACTTTTTGACAGAATGCGTGAAAATATGGCCAACGACAGAGCCAAACACAATATTCTTCCATTAAGTAAGTTCGGTTTATTGCAAATGACAAGGCAACGAGTTCGTCCGGTGATTCACCTCGATATTGAAGAAACCTGTCCAACCTGTTATGGTGGGGGCAGAACAAAACCTTCAATTTTGTTCACAGATCAATTGGAAAGTAAAATTGATTTTCTGGTAAATAAATTATCTATTAAAGAGTTTACATTACACATTCACCCTTATGTAGATGCCTTTATCTCTAAAGGTTTTATCTCGATGAAGTGGAAATGGAAACGGAAGTATGGTAATGGTTGTAAAGTAATTGCTTCCCAAAAACTGGGATTCTTACAGTACAAGTTTTACGACAAAAAAGGTATTGAAATCAACCTACAAGAAGAGTTTGAAAAGAAATCGTGAAGGTCAAAAGCCTGCTTCAAGATATTGAGGCAGGCTTTTGTTTTTAAAAAGTGATACTCGAAATAGCTTTTCGAATTCGATCTATTGTTTCGT
>CAIQOG010000072.1 GCA_903873355.1 uncultured Bacteroidales bacterium | reverse complement strand
TTATACCTTTGCACTCCTTTAAAAAGAGGGCCCGTTCGGCTATCGGTTAGGCCGTTAGGTTTTCATCCTGGAAAGAGGGGTTCGACTCCCCTACGGGCTACTTCAGAAACACAGCAAATATGCTGTGTTTCTTTGTTTATAGGCATTTTGTGCATATCTATATTGGGTTTCAATAGGTGTCAATAGTGGTCGTTTCCCTACCTTTACCTATTCTTGTTGACCTAAAGTTGACCTAATTTCAACGAATGGTTATCCACATTGCTTACTTACAAAATCTACCTCCGACCGAACCAAACTGACAAAAACGGGATGTCGGCTATGTATATGCGGGTGATCTGCGACCGAAAGGTGAGTCGATTTGCTTTAAATCTTAAGGTGGAATTAAAACATTTTGACGAGAAGCACAATAAAGCCAAATCCTCGATGCGCAACTACCTTTATGTGAATAGTATACTTGGGAGCATTGAAAAGCGAGCGGGAGATATGACGCTGGAATACCAATTAAATAATAAGCCGCTGACTTACCAGTTATTTAAAGATCGGGTGATGGTGAATGAGGAAGCCGTAGCCAAAAGTGAAGGAAGTGGTGATTTTTATGCCTTCATTAAGCAACGCCTTTCACAATCGAATTTCAAATACAATACCCAACGCAGTTATAAAACCGTTTATAATGCCTTGGAAGAATATAGTCCTAAACTTACTTTTAACGACCTGGACTATGCTTTTGTTATTGGCTTCAAAAACTTCCTTATTGTGGAAAGAAAGAATATCGAGAATGCCTATAACAAAAAGCTTTCCGTGCTTCGTGCCTTAATAAAGGAGGCCATGAGAATGAATTTGATGAAGGAGAATCCGTTTGAGGATGGAAAAATAAAAATCCGACATATCAACCCTCACCGGATATTTCTAGAATTACATGAAGTACAAAAATTGCAAGCGTTATATACCAAAGGCATCTTAAAGCCTCACCAGCAAAATGTTTTGCAATATTTTTTATTTGCTTGCTATACAGGATTACGGTTTAGTGATGTGGAGCAATTTAATACCGATATGATCATCAATAATAAAATTTCCATTGTTGCTGAGAAAACAAACGAAATGGTGGTAATCCCGGTATTGGCTGAAGCAAAGAAACTTTTGCCTAAGGAAGAGAAACAATTTAAGGTAACCAGCAACCAGAAAACGAACGAAGCCCTCAAAGGAATCATGTTAACCGCCAAAATTAAAAAGAACGTCACTTTCCATACCGCCCGCCATACTTTCGCGACCATTGCGGTTAGTTGCGGCATACCTATTGAAGTGATTAGCAAATTGCTAGGGCATTCCGATATAAAGACCACAATGATTTACGCAAAAATAATGGATGATGTGAAGGTGGAGGCTATGAAATTATGGGGGAAGAAGAAGAGGAATTGAGCGCACCTTGAGTTTATTGATAATGTTGATTTAGAAGAAATTCAATAATTGGTTAAATATGGTCTATCGACGGAATTTTATTAAATAATTATTTGCTGATGATTTTATTCCCTTTTGCCGGATTTTTACTTCAATTAATTCAAAATAGCGTTTTGTTACTTCCTCATCATAAAACTCCGGAAAATTTATTTGTGCGGCATGTAAAACTTGCTCAGAAATATCATCAATGATACATCGAGGTAAAATCCCTAAAGCCTTATCATGGTATTCTATAAGTAAATCAACGGCATAGTAAACCAAAAATTCTAATAATTGACTAATTGTTATTTGATCATAATCGTTGGACATTACTCTAACACTTCCGATTATATCTCTACTAATAGCTGGCGTAATTGTGGGCATTTTATGCCATTTTGTTAGTTCTGGGGATTCATCAATATTAAGGTCACCTTTTTCTTGATTTTTATTTACTACGTTTGGCTTTGATTTTCTACTAAAAAACCGTGTAAATAAGTTCAATTCTTTCTGTTCTTTGTCCATACCTTTTATCGCAATTTTTTCGTCTTTCAAACGATAGTCCGATTCAGAAATAAATTTTATTCCTTTTGGGCTCATTGGGACAAAAAATTTATCCTTGATTTTCAAAATGTATATAGGTATATCAATTTTGAGTTCCATGTTTTTTTCAATGGTATAAGCTACTTTTCCCACCAATCCATTGGAAGGGTAAAAATTGTCTTTTGCCCAATGTTCTCTACATGCTAAATTTTTAAGAAATGCTTCCGGCCAGGGAATTTGAGGATAGGTATACAAGGTTGACATGCATTCACCTTTATCAATAATTTCTGCAAATTTTTCTTCCATTTTAAAATAAAAAAATAATTAATTTGAATTATTCAGTTGGATTTACTATTCAAATACAAATGTAGTATAACTCCCAAACAAATTTCGTTAATTTGAGCCAACAATCAAAAAATCAAACGCAAAGTATTTATATATTCCATAAATGGCAAAAACCCAAAAAGAAATACCCGAAGAACCCCTAGAAAAGAAACTCTGGAAGGCAGCCGACAAGCTCCGTAAAAATATGGATGCTGCCGAATATAAGCACGTGGCCTTGGGATTGATCTTCCTTAAATATATTTCGGATGCTTTTGAAGAACTTTACCAAAGTCTTAAAAAAGGTGAAGGCGAATATGAAGGGGCAGATCCGGAGGATAAAAATGAATACACCGCTGAAAAAGTTTTTTTCGTTCCGGCTACTGCTCGTTGGAGTTATATTCAAGGAAGAGCAAAGCTCACCACCATTGGTAAAGATATTGACGATGCCATGGATGCCATTGAAAAAGACAATCCTTCTTTAAAAGGCGTATTACCGAAAGTCTTCGCTCAAGAGAAATTGGATAAGTCAAGTTTGGGAGGATTGGTGGATTTAGTGAGTTCGGCAACCCTTGGCACCAAAGAAGCACAGAGCAAAGATTTACTCGGAAGAGTTTTCGAATATTTTCTCGGTGAGTTTGCACTGGCAGAAGGAAAGAAAGGTGGACAGTTCTATACACCGGGAAGTGTGGTGAAGCTTTTGGTAGAAATGTTAGAACCTTATGAAGGCCGTGTTTTCGACCCATGTTGCGGTAGTGGTGGAATGTTCGTTCAAAGTGAAAAGTTCATAAAGCACCACCAAGATCATTATAAAAAGAATAACGGTAAAAAACTTTCCTTGAATCCTGCCGACCATATTTCTATATACGGACAAGAGAGTAACCAAACCACATGGCGATTGGCAAAAATGAATTTAGCCATTCGCGGAATTGATAGTAGCAATGTAAAGTGGAATAATGAAGGTAGTTTCTTAAACGATGCTCATAAAGATGTTAAAGCGGATTATATTATTGCCAACCCACCATTTAACGACAGTGACTGGAGTGGTGAATTATTACAAAAAGATGCCCGCTGGGTTTACGGCTTGCCTCCTGCAGGGAATGCGAACTATGCGTGGATACAACATTTCTTATACCACTTATCAGCGAATGGGCAGGCCGGATTCGTTTTATCAAAAGGTTCTTTGACCACTAAAACCAGCAATGAAGGCGAAATCCGTAAAGCACTTATCGAGAATGATTTAATTGATTGCATTGTAAATTTGCCAGCCAAGTTATTTCTGAACACCCAAATTCCTGCCTGTCTATGGTTTTTGAAACGGAATAAGCAGAAACGAAAACGGGAAATTCTTTTCATTGATGCCCGTAATCAGGGGCATTTAATTAATCGGAGAACTTTAG
>CAIQOG010000071.1 GCA_903873355.1 uncultured Bacteroidales bacterium | reverse complement strand
GTGGAATAAGATAATTTGGCACCTTCTTTCAGGAAAAGTAAACCGGATGTAACAACCGTATCACCAACCTCAATTCCTTTCGTAATTTCTACTGACGAAGCTTTTCTGACACCTGTTTTAACCTTTATAAATTTGGCTTTTCCATTACGTGCAACAATCACCATTTTATTTTCTTCCTGCGGAATAATAGCCTGAGTTGGAATCATCAAAGCATTGTTGTTCTGGCGCATACGAAGTTGAACGTTGGTAAAACCACCGGCCAGTAATTCTTTGGACTGACCATTCACCAGTGCTCTTACTTTCAGGTTGCGGGTAGCATCGTCAATGCCCTGTTCGGTAGCCATTACAGTAGCTTCATAGAGTTTGTCACCGTTCGACAGACTGAATTTCACTTTCATACCCTGATGAATTTCAGAAGAATATTTTTCAGGAACAAAAAAATCAAGTTTCAACTTATTGACTGTTCGAATGGTTGCAAGTAAGGTCGAAGGTGTAACAATTGCTCCCACACTCACATTCCGCAACCCGATAACCCCATCGAAAGGTGCACGAACTTCGGTTTTTCGAATCAGGGTTTTCTCCACCTCAATATCTGCTTTCAGCGAATTCAACTGCAGTCCCGTCAGGTCATAATCGTTCTGACTGATTCCGTTTACCTTAATCAATTCCGACTGGCGTTTGTAAATTTGTTGTTGAATAGCAAGTTGCGATTGTAGTTTCTTCAACGTTGACTGCAAATCCTCGTCGAAAAGCTTCACCAGTAAAGTACCACTTTTCACAAATTTTCCTTCCGGTAAATTGATTGAAACGACTCTTCCGGCCACTTCATTTTTCAAATCCACCGTTTCAAATGCCTGCAACGAACCTGAAACCGATATTTCATCGACGAGTAACGTGGGTTTCACAACATATGCACTTACTTTTTTCTGTGGCTTTTCCTTTTTCGCCTTATCGTTGTCATCCCGTTTGCTAAATCCGATTTTGAGAAACAACGCTGCCAGAAGTACAAAAACTACAGCAATCCATATTGTTCTTTTTTTCATTTGAACTTGATTTATTTTGAGAATAAGTTGATACACTTTATTAATGAAAAATGGAGTACAAAAATACGTATAAAAATTTACAGCTTACTTTGTTATCCTATATTAATGTGGTTTTAATTTCAAATTTTCGAAAAATTGATAAATCATAGTTGATTTGTTAATAGTTTTGATTATTTTTGTTCCATAATTTTCATTTATGCAAGACACCACTCCTTACTATCAGTTAGCTCACGATTTTGCGCTGTTTACAAACCGTTCCATTTTTCTGACCGGAAAAGCTGGAACCGGAAAAACCACTTTTCTACACAATCTGAAAAAAGCCACCAAAAAGCAAATGGCGGTAGTTGCACCAACCGGTGTGGCTGCTATCAATGCGGGTGGAACGACCATGCATTCGTTCTTCCAATTGCCGTTTACGCCTTATATCCCAACCGTTGAAGGGCGTAAAAACCTGATTGAGAAGATGAAAATGCAGGGAAATCGTCGCAAAGTATTACAGGAGCTGGAACTGCTTGTGATTGATGAAATTAGCATGGTGCGAGCCGATGTGCTCGATTCAGTAGATACCATTCTGCGCCATATCCGCTATCGGAACAATGAGCCGTTTGGTGGCGTTCAGGTTATCTTTATCGGAGATATGTTTCAACTTTCGCCGGTGGCAAGTGACGATGAATGGCGATTGCTTAGTCAGTATTATTCAAGTCCTTATTTCTTTCACAGTCAGGCTATTTTGCAACAGCAACCGGTTTATATTGAGCTGGACAAAATTTTCCGTCAGTCGAATGGTGATTTTATTAAGGGACTAAACGAAGTGCGAAATAACTGCCTGTCCGATTCGGGCTTAAAGCTGCTTCAAAGTCGATATAATCCTTTGTTTGTACCACCAGCCGAAGATACCTACATTACCCTTACAACGCATAATTACAAAGCCGACCAGATAAATGCCGAAGAAATTTCGAAAATAAAAGGCAAAATCCACAGTTTTAAAGCTGAAATTCAGGGCGAATATCCCGAAAAAAGTTACCCAACCGAAAAAACGCTGGATTTGAAAATCGGCGCAAAAGTCATGTTTCTGAAAAACGATACCGAAACGCCACGTCGCTTTTTCAATGGAAAAATCGGGGTGATTGAAGATATTGAAGACGATGCAATATTTATAAAATGTCCGGATGATGTTGAAACTATTGAGTTGACCAAAGCTGTTTGGGAAAACATTCGTTATTCCACCAATCCGACCACCAAACAAATTGAAGAAGAGGAACTTGGTAAATTTATTCAATATCCGTTGCGTCTGGCGTGGGCTATTACCATTCATAAAAGTCAGGGACTGACCTTCGACAAAGCGGTTATTGATGCCGGTGCTGCATTTGCTGCCGGACAGGTTTACGTGGCGTTGAGCCGATGCCGTTCGCTGGAAGGTATGGTTTTGTTGAGTAAAATTAATCCAAACACTATTCAGAACGACCGTCAGATTGTGGAACACGAACGTAACAAACTTCCCATCGAAGAGCTTGAAATTCAGCTGGATGAATCACGAAATACGTATCGGAGTTTTATTTTGCTGCAACTTTTCGACTTCAAAAATATTGTTGGTCAAACTTCACGTTTACTAACCGAAACCAAGGAAGTTGAAAGTTCATTTAACGAAGAAACATTGCCTTATTTGAAAGATTTACTGCGTCAGGGTCAGGCATTGCAGGAAGTTGCCGGCAAATTTCAGGGACAATTGCAACGCATTCTCGACTCGCGACCAGTGAATGAGGAATACCTGCAGGAACGTATTGCTGCCGCCATCGACTTTTTCATGGAAAAGATGCAAAATCTGGCCGAAACTCTGTGTCAATCGCCTGCCGTTTCGGATAGTAGAGCAAATGGTTCGGATTATACCGAAAACATCAAGATGATTTTCTCGAACATCACACAGAAAATTTTTCTGATGAAAGGGCTGAAGCTCAAATTCACGGTGGAAGATTATTTCATTCTGAAAAACACCTTTACTTTGCCCGAATTCAGTGTAAATGCTTATGCGAAAACAAGTTCTACCAAGAAACTTACCACCCGTCAACCGGAATTATATCGTCGTTTAATGGCTGTTCGAAATCAATTATGCGAACCACGTGATTTACCAATTTATCTCGTTGCCGGAAGTCAGACTTTGAACGAGATGTCGGACTATCTGCCTCTGAATGAGAAGGAACTGCTGCTGATTAGTGGTTTTGGTCCGGCTAAGGTGGAGAAATACGGCAAAGCTTTTTTAGATGTAATTCAGGCTTATTGTAAAGAGCACAAACTTGAATCACTGATACACGAAAAGCAAAGCACGAAACGAGAACGGAAAGAAAAAAAGCCGGTCGGTGAAACTTTCCGCACATCGCTGGAGCAGTATAAAGCAGGAAAATCGATTGAAGAAATAGCATTTTCACGCAACCTTGCCAAAACAACCATTATCAGTCATTTGGAACGATACATTGTGTCAGGTGAACTGAGCATCGAAGAATTTGTTTCGCTAGACAAGCGTCATAAAGCAATGGAAATAATCAAAAACGGTTCGGAAACAGGTTCAGTTTTCGAAATGCTAAGTAGTTTTATGGATTTTACCGAAGTGAAAATGATGCTGGCATGGCTGCGTGGAGGTAAAAAGTAATCGGATAACTCAATATACTTTAGATTGTAGTACCTTTGTTCTATGAATCAACAAACTATTCTCAGCAAACTGGGCAT
>CAIQOG010000070.1 GCA_903873355.1 uncultured Bacteroidales bacterium | reverse complement strand
TCCTCTAAGGGTGCGAGTTCTGAATTTAGTGCTTTAGATAGCGTAAAAATCATCAAAACACACATTCCGACTATGGCAAAAGAAATCCATTTATTCTGAATAAAGAAAGTCAGAAATCGACGGTATTTCTTTTCCAGTCCTACATAAAACGGTTCACTGGCAACATAGAATCTGGAATGATGTGTGCTTGAACCGCCTAAGATAACATTAAGCACCGGAGTCAGAGTCAACGAAACTACTGCTGAAATCAAAACGGCACAGGCCACCACAATACCAAATTCACGGAAAAGACGACCGGTAAAGCCCTGTAAAAAGATAACCGGAACAAACACAATGGCAAGCGTCAGCGAAGTGGAAACCACAGCAAAGAAAATTTCACGCGTTCCTTCAAAAGCCGCTTTCCACTTATCCATGCCTGCTTCAATACGTTTAAAGATATTTTCTGTGACCACAATACCATCATCCACTACCAATCCTGTGGCCAAAACGATTCCAAGCAAGGTAAGCACATTCACCGAAAAACCAAAAACATACATCACAAAGAATGTCCCGATAAGCGATACAGGAATATCCAGCAAGGGTCGCAGAGCAATAATCCAGTTGCGGAAAAACAAAAAAATGATAATCACCACCAGAAAAATAGCAATAAGCAATGTTTCAACTACATCGGTTACCGACTGACGAACGAAAATTGATTTATCGCGGGCAATATTTAGCTCCAAACCTTTTGGCAGATTCTTTTTTATCTGATCCAACCGTTTATAGAACTCATCTGCAATCTGAATGTCGTTTGCTCCCGGAAGTGGCACCAATGCAAGCATTACGCCGTTTTTTCCATTAATCTTTGCGCCCGACTCTTCATTTTGAGGTCCGAGCGTGGCTTCACCAATATCTCTCAACCGTACCACCTGATTCTCAGTCTGCTTTATAATCATGTTATTGAAGTCCTCTTCAGTGGTTAGGCGTCCACGGGTTTTGATAGTTAGTTCGGTATAATTTCCTCTGATTTTACCACCCGGCATTTCTACATTTTCATTGGATAGAGCAGCATCAATATCTGAAGCTGTTAGATTGTATGCCACCATTTTTGCCGGATTGAGCCACAGGCGCATTGCCGGTTTTTGCTGACCAAAAATCATAATTGAACTGATTCCGGGAATGGTCTGCAGTTTTTCCTGCAACACATTTTCGGCATAATCGCTCATTTCCAATGGATCCATCGTGTTGCTCTGAACGGCAACCATTATCATTGGATCACTGTTAGCATCAGCTTTCGTAACAGTTGGTGGCGAATCAAGGTCTTTTGGAAGGCTTCGTGTGGCTTGTGAAGCTTTATCACGGACATCGTTTGCTGCTTTTTCCAAATCCGAGCCCAGCTCAAACTCTACGGTAATAGAACTTATACCCAATGCCGATTGCGATGTAATTGATTTTACTCCTTCAATACCGTTAATCGTTGTTTCTAGCGGTTCAGTAATCTGTGATTCCACCACTTCGGCATTTGCACCGGTATAGGATGTCTGAACGGTAATTACCGGCGGATCAATGGCCGGATATAGTCGCACAGCCAGAAAATTATAACCAACCACACCCAGCAAAATAATCAAAAGGCTGAGCACAATAGAGCCTACAGGCCGTTTTAGAGCAATATCAGATATGGTCATGTTATTTTACTGTGGAATAAGATAATTTGGCACCTTCTTTCAGGAAAAGTAAACCGGATGTAACAACCGTATCACCAACCTCAATTCCTTTCGTAATTTCTACTGACGAAGCTTTTCTGACACCTGTTTTA
>CAIQOG010000069.1 GCA_903873355.1 uncultured Bacteroidales bacterium | reverse complement strand
TATATCCAATCGGTTGGAAAACCAACTGCAGTCGTAACGTTTCAAGCGCTTTATCCAGAATCTGCCGGTGGTCCATCATCAGCGAACCAATCTCGTCGAGGCTGATCCATTCACAAATATCCGAAAGCAGGTCGGGCTTTGGCTGTACGAGTGAGAACTCTACCAATGCATAAAATCCCACAGAAATAAATCGTTGGTTGAACCAGTCTGCATCATTGAAGGTTATACCGAATTCAAGGACGTCAGGAACAGCCGGGTTTATATTCGATCGTTCGGGGTCGCTGAACACATGAAATTGATTCAGGAAAATATGATCCAGACCGGTCCGTACTTTCAAAACCCGGTTGGCAGCAAGTTCCATTGATTCATCTTCCTGAACAAAACCACCCGGCAAAGCCCATTCCTGAGTTTTTTTCATCCGCAGCAACAAAACTTTCAGCTGATTCTCGTGGAAGCCAAAAACAACACAATCCAAAGAAATGTGTTTGAGAAATTGATTTATGTTAAGATTTGATTTATTTTTCACCTCCGGAATTTTGATGTAAAAGTAGAAATTTAATCCGTCCTTACTTTTGATTTAAAGAATAAATAGATTATCATTGCGTCAATACGACACATTGCTTGTGTGGCTTCAATTTCCAAACCACTAAACCAATTAAATAACTCATTTCCAAAATCGAAAAAAAAATGAAAAAAATTCTTCTGATCATGGTTAGTATTGCACTCCTCAACATCGACTCATATGCTCAGCAGGCGCTTTGGGGCGGCGAGCAGATTACTTCGCCTGAAGTAAAAGAAGACCATTCGGTCACTTTCCGGTTACAGGCACCTAATGCCAAAGAGGTCAAAATTTCCGGAGACTGGATGCCGGCTGAAGGCTGGACTCCCGGTTCAGTTGCCATGACCAAAGATGAAAAAGGTTTATGGAGCTATACCACAGCTGCACTTTCCTCCGATTTGTATGGCTATTCATTTAGCGTTGACGGCATGAAAACCACCGATCCAAACAACGTATATCTGATCCGCGATGTGGCTTCAGTAACCAATGTTTTCATGGTTAGCGGAGGAAAAGCTGATTTGTATAAAGTGACTAAAGTTCCTCACGGTTCAGTTACGCGGCGCTGGTATAATTCACCGGGAAACGGGATGGAGCGTCGGATGACTATTTACACTCCAGCCGGATATGAAACCGGTAAAGATAAATATCCGGTTCTTTATTTATTGCACGGAATGGGTGGCGACGAGGAAGCCTGGATTGCTCTGGGTCGCACTTCACAAATACTGGACAATCTGATTGCACAGGGAAAAGCAAAACCGATGATTGTGGTAATGACCAACGGAAACGTGGCACAGGAAGCAGCACCAGGCGAATCAAGTCTCGGAATGTACAAGCCAACTTTCCAGTTGCCCAATACCATGGACGGTAAATTTGAAGAAACTTTTACCGATGTCATCAAATTCGTTGAAAGCAACTATCGCGTAAAGGCAGACAAAGCAGACCGCGCTATCGCAGGTTTATCCATGGGTGGCT
>CAIQOG010000068.1 GCA_903873355.1 uncultured Bacteroidales bacterium | reverse complement strand
GGCTGAAACCACCAGTTTGCTAAACTGACGTACGGGCAACCGTACCACGAGTTCGAATCTCGTAGCTTCCGCTAAGTCGCCGATTTCAGAAATGAAGTCGGCGTCTTTTTTTTTGTAAATTCATAGTACATGGGGTCTACTATCATATCATTTATTGAGTAATCTTGGAGTGCTGAAAATTGCAAAATATGCGGCAAAATAAATCTTCCATAATCGATTCCGTATTATCATTAGTTCTATCTCATTCTCAACACTTTTCATACATCTCATTTTCGGATTTTTGTCGCAAGTATTGTAACTATTTGCGACAATTGCAATTTATATTTTACCATGCTTGTACTTCTCTTTGTAATACATTTTGTCGGGTTTTAAATATTACTCATGCAAAAGAATTGAAATGTAATTACATAAAAAAGACATGAAAAGTCTCACGATAAGTGAATTAATTATATGCAATGGTTCTTTTAAATTCTAATTCAATCAAAAATAAGAGGTTGTTATCAATATGATTAAAATACTTTGTATATTTGCACTTTATTATAATCATACTTATAACAAATTCAATCTACTGTGTAAATTATAATCATAACTATTAATATGAATGAGTTAATCCTTCCAAAGCAACTAATAAGTAGAAATTCTTATATTTCTCGTATTAAGCCATTTATCAATAAAAACCTGATAAAAGTACTTACAGGTCAACGTCGTGTTGGTAAAAGTTATCTACTTTTTCAACTGATGCAAGTAATTGAACAGCTTGATACGAGTGCGAACCTGATTTATATCAACAAAGAAGATTTGAGTTTTGATTTTATTCGTAATGCACAGGATTTGAATACCTATATCCTTTCATTGATAGTGGAGGACAAAAAGAATTACATTTTCATTGACGAGATTCAGGATATAGCAGAGTTTGAAAAAGCATTACGCTCTTTGCTTTTGAACGAAAACAACGACATCTACATTACCGGAAGTAATGCTAACATGCTATCTGGCGAATTAGCAACCTATTTAAGTGGACGTTATATCGAATTCAATATCATGAGTTTGTCTTATCCTGAATTCTTATCATTTCATAAGATTGATAACAGTGAAGAAAACCTCAATAATTACTTTTTGTATGGCGGACTACCCTATTTAATAAACTTACCGCTAAATAATCAAGTTTTCGAATACCTGAAAAGTATTTATTCAACCATAGTTTACAGGGATGTGGTGAGCAGGTATAATATTAGAAATACAGTGCTACTTGAAAAATTGATTATTTTTTTAGCAGATAATATTGGCAATATCTTTTCGGCAAAACGAATAAGCGATTTTCTAAAATCGCAACATACCAACACGTCTCCTAATCAAATACAGCTACATACTGAACAGCTTGCCAATTCTTTTCTTCTACATAAAGTAAGTCGATTTGATATTAAAGGACGTAGAATATTTGAAATTGGAGAGAAATACTATTTTGAGAATCTGGGAATTCGAAATATTCTTATTGGTTACAGTCCGGATGATTTGGGAAAAATACTTGAAAATGCCGTGTTCAATCATCTTTTGTACAAAGGATGGGAGGTTAAGGTAGGCGTATTTGAAAGTAATGAAATTGACTTTGTTTGTCAGAAAAATGGCGAAACTATGTATATTCAGGTGGCACTTCGATTGGACGAACAAAAAACCATTGAGCGAGAATTTGGCAATTTATTAAAAATCAATGACAATTATCCGAAATTTGTTATAACCAACGATCAGTTTTACGGCAATACTTACCAAGGAATCCAACACATTTATATCCGAGATTTTTTAATGTCGGAAACGATTATCTAAGTTCATTTTTTTATTTTAAAGTTTATAAAACGCTTCCGTATCATACTATTAGTATTGTACCAAGACATATGATAAACAAAAACCCTCACAGGATCAATTGTGAGGGTTTTCAAAACAAAGCAATCAGCGTTTATGCTGCTGCATTGATAATACCATCGGCAGTAACAATCTCGCCAATGTAAAATGGTACAGAACAAACATCAGTTACGCTTACGGTAAACGTGGTTCCCATTTCGTCCGTTGCAACCCCACCTAACTTCTGATCGAAAGTGGTGTCATATTCAATCTTATAGCATCAGCGAATTATAAATCCCATATTATACTTTTGAATTTATGACTAATATTTACAGAATTCTGCCTATTTTTTTGTACTTTTGCAGCAATTTTTGAACATAAAAGAGATTATGAATTTAGAACTTAGCGAACAAGAACAGTTCAGACGTCAAAGTCTGACCGAACTCCGCAATTTGGGTATTGACCCCTACCCTGCCGCACTGTATCCAACCGATGCATTTTCAACCGATATAAAAGCCGAATTCAAGGACGAAGAAAGTGGAAAACCCGTATGTATAGCCGGACGTATTATGAGCCGCCGTATTATGGGAAAAGCTTCATTTATGGAGCTTCAGGACTCGAAAGGCCGTATTCAGGTGTATGTAAGTCGCGATGATATCAATACCGAAGCACAACCCGAAATGTACAACATCGTTTTCAAAAAACTGTTGGATATTGGTGACTTTATTGGT
>CAIQOG010000067.1 GCA_903873355.1 uncultured Bacteroidales bacterium | reverse complement strand
CAAATACTTGGTGTTTCTGCCTTAGACAAAACACCTATACGTGACTTGCTATGCGAAGAACGTCAATTCAATCAAAATGTCAAAGAGCAACTTAGCTTATTTTAATATCAATACATGTTAAATGTAAACGCAACAGCAGTATTTGAACAATAAAAAAACATCTCTGACAGAATTATTTTATATCTTTGTAATTCTTAAATTCAATGAGAATTCCGATATATCGACTAATAAAACAACAAAATAAAATAAATTAATCATGGCAAAAACAAGTGCTGAGGAAATTAAATTTCCAACTTCAGACAAACTGAAAGCATTGCAACTGGCAATGGACAAAATTGAAAAAGACCACGGAAAAGGCACCATCATGCGTATGGGCGACACCAAAGTAGAAGACGTTTCTTTTATTTCGAGTGGTTCAATCGGATTAAACGTAGCGTTAGGCGTTGGTGGTTATCCACGCGGACGTGTTATCGAAATTTACGGACCGGAATCGTCAGGTAAAACCACGTTGGCTATTCACGCTATTGCTGAAGCTCAAAAGGCCGGTGGCATAGCAGCTTTTATTGATGCAGAGCATGCTTTCGACCGTTTCTATGCTGAAAAACTGGGCGTAAACATCGAAGAATTATTAATTTCTCAACCCGATAATGGTGAACAAGCATTGGAAGTTGCTGATCAGTTGATTCGCTCTTCGGCGGTGGATATTGTGGTAATTGACTCGGTGGCTGCACTTACTCCAAAAGCTGAACTGGAAGGCGATATGGGTGATTCAAAAATGGGATTACAAGCACGTTTAATGTCCCAAGCTTTACGTAAACTGACTGCCAATATTAACAAAACCAATACAACCTGTATCTTTATCAACCAATTGCGTGAGAAAATCGGTGTAATGTTCGGTAATCCTGAAACAACAACCGGTGGTAACGCACTAAAATTCTATGCTTCAGTTCGTTTGGATATTCGTCGTATCGGTCAGTTGAAAGACGGTGAAGAAGCAATTGGTAACCAAACCCGTGTGAAAGTTATTAAAAACAAAGTAGCACCTCCGTTCCGCAAAGCCGAATTCGATATTATGTACGGCGAAGGCATTTCTAAAACCGGTGAAATTATCGACCTTGGAGTTGAATACGGAATTATCAAGAAAAGCGGTTCGTGGTATAGTTACGGTGAAACCAAACTGGCTCAGGGACGCGATGGATCAAAACAACTCATCAAAGACAATCCTGAATTAGCAGCCGAACTGGAAGCTAAAATTGTGGAAGCGATACAGAATAAATAGGCTATCAGTTTATAAAGTTCATAAAGTAAAAAGTTCCAAAGTCAGTATTGCTGATTTTGGAACTTTTTTATGCTTTCGAAATCCTCATTTCACAAACCTTACAATCAAAAGTCAGTTTATATTCCTGATCGTTATTTCGAAGAAAAAGGGGTTCTTTAAATGTCGCTTTATAATCTTCTTTAGGACACCAGCCCATTTCGAATTTAATGCAGTGTTTGGTAAACATAAGCGGCACACCCTCTTCAGCTTTCAGCTCAAAACCGGGCATTACCTCTTCCACACCATGGTCCTGATAGAATTCTTCAGCCAGTTTGTTGGTTACATTTCCGAGATAAGAAAGCTTTTTTAGTGGAAATTCTGCAGTAAACGACTCACGTCTAGATTCCCTGACATACGAATTTGCTCTTTCTTCATCCAGTTTTTCAACAGCTTGCCTACGCCACTCACCCAATTGGGATGCAGGGAAAAACCATGGAGCATTGATTTCTATCCGAATATCAGTTGCTTCGTAAATGGTATTTCCAAGTTTGGCAAGTTGGTTACGGATATTGTCATTTACTGCTTCCGGTTTTTGAGCAGATTGCTTATCACAGGTAATTTCAAATACAATTGAAACACTATCTTCCGAAGTCAGTTGAAGAGTAAAACCGGCTGCCGCTTCCCTGAAAAGTATCTCCACTCCCACCCGACGTTCAGCCGTTTTTCCTTTTAGTATTTTTTCAAAAGCCTGATCCTGATTGCGATACAACATAACACCAATATCCATTCGTGGCATATCGGCAGGAAATATCTGCTTGCGCTCCACACGATTTACCCTGAATCCGGTTAAGTCACCCTGTTTGTTGATAAAGCAAAGTCCGTCGCCGTTATTTAACGTATTTCCATTATGAACTTCAAAGAAATTTCGTCCAATATAGGTCACTTTGCCTATCGGTTCACCCAACGATTTTGGCGTTTCAGGCTGAATAATACCAGCATGACGTTCGTGCAAAAAATAATCGGTGGAACTTCGGCGGAAGCTTTTTTCGGGATTTGGTTCAAATAGAATGGTCGTTTTCCCTACAGAAGCACGTTGATAACGATTATCCTTTTCGAAGATAACATCTAATTTTTGACGATAATAAGCCGTGATATTCTTCACATAATCAACATCTTTCAGTCGGCCTTCAATTTTAAACGAAGTCACTCCGGCTTCCAGCATTTCTGCCAATGAATCAGACTGGTCTAAATCTTTCAGGGAAAGCAAGTGTTTGTTTTTCAACAGAATATTATCATCAGCATCAACCAATTGGTAAGGCAAACGGCAATACTGTGCGCACTGTCCACGGTTTGCACTTCGTCCGCAATTTGCCTGACTCATGTAACACTGACCGCTGTAACTCACGCACAAGGCACCATGAACAAAAGCTTCCAGCTCAACATTTGTTTGTGATGAAATTTCCGTAATTTGTTTCAATGTGAGTTCACGCGCCAAAACCACACGCGTAAAACCAACATCCTGTAAAAATTTTACTTTTCCTACGGTACGATTATCGGTTTGTGTGCTGGCATGAAGCGCAATGGGCGGTAAATTGAGTTTCAGAATGCCCATATCCTGAATTATCAAAGCATCAGCACCTGCATTGTAAATTTCCCAAATCAATTTTTGGACTTCGGGTAATTGATCGTCAGTTAAGATGGTATTAAGTGCCACCAACACTTTTACCCGAAACTGATGAGCATATTTCACAAGTTCGGCGATGTCTTCAATAGAATTTCCGGCAGCCGCACGCGCACCAAACTGCGATGCACCAATATACACAGCATCAGCACCATGATTTACTGCAGCTATGCCACATTCAAGATTTTTAGCGGGAGAGAGAAGTTCAATACCCCTAACCCCTATAGGGGAATAAAGGTTAGCTCCGTCAGATAAATGTGATTTGGGATTCATTTTATTTTGTGTTGAAAACAACACATGCTTTGTTCCCCTTTAGGGGTTTAATGTATTTTCGTCAAATCATAAGGAGTTTCCTGATAAACGAAGTAATTCAACCAGTTGGTAAACAACAAGTTGGCATGACTACGCCACCGAACAAGTGGTTCGTTATTCGGATTGTCATTCTGATAATAGTTCTTAGGCATATTGATTGGCAGCCCTTTATCCAAATCGCGTTTGTATTCCGTATCAAGCGTGTTGGGTGAATACTCTGAATGACCTGTTATAAATAGTTCACGACCGTTGCGAGCCATAACCATATACACACCCGACTCAGGAGATTCGGAAAGTAAAGTTAGTTCCGGATTTTTGCGAATATCTTCGGCTCGCACTTCAGTATGACGGCTGTGAGGCACATAAAACAAATCGTCAAAACCACGGAAAATAGGGTTATGTTGTTCATGTGTTATATGTTCAAAAACTCCAAACATTTTGGCATCGAGCGGATATTTTGGAATGCCGTAATAATGGTGAAGCCCGGCTTGGGCAGCCCAACATATAAATAGCGTAGAAGTTACATGTGTTTTTGCCCAATCGAAAATTTTGGTTATTTCAGGCCAGTAAGTTACTTCTTCAAATTCGAGAAGTTCCACCGGTGCTCCGGTAATTATCATTCCGTCATAATTGCTTTTACTGATCTCATCAAAAGTTTTGTAGAAGGTCATCAAATGCTCAATAGGTGTATTTTTGGAAGTATGACTTTCCATGTGCAGAAAATCTATTTCGATTTGCAGAGGCGAGTTTGAAAGCAAACGGATTAAATCGGTTTCAGTTGTAATTTTAATCGGCATCAGGTTTAAAATCACAATCTTAAGCGGACGAATTTCCTGACTCGAAGCACGCTCTGAATCCATCACAAATATATTTTCTTCACGCAGCACATCCACTGCAGGTAAGGTTATGGGGATATTTAATGGCATTTCAAATCAATTAATAATTATTATTTTACAATTAATAGTTTT
>CAIQOG010000066.1 GCA_903873355.1 uncultured Bacteroidales bacterium | reverse complement strand
TAAACCGCATCCAATAAATAATTAAAACCAAGTTCTTTATTTGATTTGCTTTTAATTAATTGGTAGATTTTGGTAATAGATTCTTCAGGAATTTCAATTCGATCTCCATAAATTAGCACATCTACCTGGTCTGAAATTTTTTCGGTAATCTTATTTATTGATTTAGTAGAAAAGGGGAATTCACATTTAAAACCCGAATGTTGATGAAAAATGTATCCATCATAAAATTTCAAATTGTATAAACGACAATTTTCAACTACAGGATTTCCCTTTTGTATTCTGTCGTTATATTCCTTTTCCAGTTGGTTTATTTCTCTTTTCTTAAATTCTATTTGTTTGCTTAAACGGTCCTTTTTCTGAGTAGTATTTTCTTTTTGATGTATCTTCTCTATGTCAATATTAGCATTATTCGCTACAATTTTTTTCGCAAGATAAATGATTGTAGTGAGGATATCAATATTGGCCGGAACGTAGCTGAATTTTATATACTTGTCTCTTAAAACTTTATCCTGAATTTGAGTAAGCAATAGAACATCTGAAATATTGAATTTTCGGGCAATTGCTGAAATTGAAATGCCTCTATATGAATTTATTTCGGCCTTTGAAATTTGATTTTCCATAAGATTTTCTTTTTTCTACTTCAGTTCTTTTTCTTTGATTTTATGCATTCCATATAGGAATATTATATTTTCTTACGCCCCATACAAATACTTCTGAAAGCCCACAAAAGTGTTTTGGGTGATTTGCATATTGCCCAGGGTGGTTACGCCGTCGAGGGCAGTGCCGTATTTGAATTTGAGCAGTTCGGGGAGGTTGTCGATGGATAGTTCGCTGACGCCGGACTCGATGTATTTGGCGAGTACGAAGTTGACGAATTCCTTTTGACGGTCGTTGAGACCGACATAGATATGGCTCTGAGCAATACCGGCACGATGCGCCCGTTCAACCGGTTCTTTGGCGTAAGCTATGTATTCAAGCACATCGTATAGGTCGCTGTTTTCGGCACTGATAATGGCTTGCACGGCTTTGAGCACTTCTTCGCCGTAGCCTACATCGGCCATTCTGCCGAGTAGCACTTTGCGGGTGTAGGGGTCTGCCCAGAGTTGCCGGAGTTCTTCTTCGCTGCTAAAGAATTCGGGGAGTTGTCCGAACATCTTTTCCAGAAAATCCTGTGCCGAAATGGGTTTGCCATCGGCATCCCAAAAGAAATTGGTTTTGATATGCTGTATCTGGCGGGTGCGACCGTCGGACAGTGTTATTTTCAGCATTTTCTTTTTCGGGCAGGTGCAGGGCAGGTTGCCGCATTTGGGACATGGGTCTATTTGTTTTTCGCACACGCAGAGGATTTTCCCACATACCGGACAGGGTTCGGTGATGGTTGGTTCGCACACGCACGGAGTCTGACCACATTCGGGGCAAGGATAAGGTGGTGGAGGCGTTTTCTTTTCGCAGGTGCAGGGGTCGTTGTTGCATTTGCTGCAAATGGGCAAACCATCCCAATCCTTATCGTTGAACTTTTTATATGCTTCCACAAAGTCGTAGATGGTGAAATAGAATTTGCCATCGAAACAGCGCGTACCCCTACCGATTATCTGTTTGAATTCAATCATGGAATTGACCGGGCGCATCAGCACGATATTACGCACATTCAGTGCATCCACACCTGTTGATAGTTTTTGGGAGGTGGTGAGGATGGTAGGAATGGTTTTTTCATTGTCCTGAAAATCTTTCAGGTAGGTTTCGCCCGTTTCACCATCGTTAGCCGTTACACGCACACAATAGAGCGCATTATTTACTTTTTTTTGTTGATTGATTAGGTCGCGAATGGCAGCCGCATGAGCTTGCGTATAGCAGAAAACGAGTGTTTTTTCGGTTTTGCCTATCTGCGACATAAATTCTTTTACGCGCACTTCGTCGCGCTGACGGATTTCAATGCGTCCCTGATAAAAATCCGTTTCCGAATAGGTTTTGCCTTTCACCAGTTTTTCAACCTCGTCGATATCGCCATCCTCGATGATATCGGTGGGTTGATAGAGGTAATTATCGATATTGCTTTGCAGTACCACATGGCGGAAAGGGGTGAGGTAGCCGTCGTTGATACCTTCTTTGAGCGAGTATTCGAATACGGGTTTGCCGAAATACTCGTAGGTGTCGGCATTTACATCGCGCCGAGGGGTAGCTGTGAGACCCAGCTGAACGGCAGGAGCAAAATACTCCATGATGCGTCGCCAGCGACTTTCGTCGTTAGCACCACCGCGGTGACATTCGTCGATTATAATGAGGTCGAAGAAGTCGGGCGGGTACTGACCGAAATGCGGTTCGACATCGCCCGTATCGAAAGTCTGGAAAATGGTGAAGAATATGCTTCCGTTTTTGGGAACGATGCCGCCTTTCTTTTTAATGCTTTTGGGGCTGATACGTACCACGCTGTTTTCGTCCATCTTGCTGAAACCGCCAAAGCCGTTGAAAGCCTGATTGGCGAGAATGTTGCGGTCGGCGAGGAAGAGAATGCGGGGACGGCGTGTTTCGACTGTGCTCATTTCGGCTTCGCTCAATGAGCAACTGAGGTTCCAGCGAGTGTGGAAGAGTTTCCAGGCTATCTGAAAAGCCAGCAGGGTTTTTCCTGTTCCGGTGGCGAGGGTGAGGAGTATGCGGTTTTCGCCGGATGCAATGGCTTCGAGAACACGATTCACGGCTATTTCCTGATAGTACCGGAGTTTGCGACCTTCGTCGATGTAGAAAGGCTGGGCGTGGAACCTGTCGCGCCACTCGTTTACGTTGCCAAAGTTACGATGCCAGAGTTCGTCGGGGGAAGGGAAGTGCGGAACGAGACCTTCGGAGCCCGTTTCCATGTCAATTTCGTAAATCTCATCGCCGTTGGTGGCGTAGGTGTAGCGGATACGCATCATCTGTGCGTAGAGCTTGGCTTGCATTACGCCTTCGCCTACAGGCAACTCGTCGCTTTTGGCTTCCACAATGGCGAGTTTTACGCCTTTAAAGCTTAGGATGTAATCGGCTTTCAGGATTTTGGGTTTTTCCGAGAAACTGATTTTTCCTTTGGCGATAACGTACTCGGTGATGATACGGCTATCGTCGGTGACGTTCCAACCTGCCAGCTTAAGCTTTGGGTCGATTTTGTCGAGTCGGGTTTGAGATTCGTTCATACAGCCTAAAGTTTTGTAATGACAAGAATATCTGTTAAAGCTACTCTTTCAGTGCAGCTTCCCATTAAATACAGGTATTTATATTTAGTCCCCGGTTTATCAGGATATAAATCTATTACTGAGTTCCAATAATTATATCCGGCATCTATGCCTGAAGGGTCTAAACAAAATATCTTTGTCGGAATAATAGATTTGTCATCTGATTCTTCATACTCCATTCCTATTGCTAATAAAGCATGTGCGTAATTTTTTGCTTCAATTGAAATTATAACTGGTCTATCTTCAGATAATACCTTTTTTATATGTTCAACCGATTTTTCATTTTCAGAATCTCTTCGAATACATTCTATTTCTGAATGAAAGCTTTCAGTGAGCATCTTTTTTATTTTGATAAAGCTCTGACCATTACGATGCATTCCGTATGAATTGCAGAAAACCTCAAACAGTGTTTTTGTAGCTTTTGTCTTATGAACTGCATATACTTCGGTATCTTTATGATTAATTGTTCTGAGCAACAACAGGTTCATCAGAACAGAATAGGTTGCACATGCTCCATCCATTGAACCCTGAAGATGTAGAATAGATTTTAATTTCCCCAATTTATCCTTACATCTTAAACCATTTTCATCCAGTTTTAAAGAACTGATAACTTTGATTTTATTCATATCAGATTATTTTCCAGATTTATGTTGTTCAACCCCTCCGGGGTTGATTTGTTTTTTGTGTTCTTCCCCCGGTTGCACCGGGGGTTATGCACAGTTGACACCTACGGTGTCTTACTTTATCTTGTCCGCCCCAAGCCCCTAAAGGGGATGTGAAGTTACCATCGTCTCGTAAATTTCCCCCAACCTATAAGCCCTGTACAATTTTAAATACATCTCGCATACCACTCTTTAAGCCCCTTTAGGGGTTTGGGGCGGTAGTGCGTCAGTTACTACAGCTCCCCGTTAAATGCTTTTGCCAATACGGCTTTTTTCATTTCGTCGCATTGGGTGATGGTTTTTTGATAATTGATTTCTAAGGTTTTGCAACGGGATGACAACGCATCGAGATGTTCGACTATCGTTTGTTGTTCGGTTAATGTAGGGAATGGAACTGGAATTTTATTAAGCATTGCCTGATTTAACTTAGGTTGTGCCATTCCACTAACATAGTCATCCAATTTGATTGAATTTAAATATAACTCCACGAATCTCTGACTTACCATTTCTTTAAATCTTAATATGTGAGCATGATTATTGACCCATGTTTTACCACTTATTGAAAATGCGATAGGGTATGTTCTTGCTAAAAGATTTGCTCCATCTTCTGATACACAAAGTAAATTTTCATCAAATAAATAATCTGCAACATAATCAACAATTCCAGACGCACCATAATAAGGAATGTTTCCCTCGTTTCTTACATTTTTTGTTATTGGAACTCTTTTGCTATCAAGATTTTCGGAAATTTGATTTAATGTTTTGCTTTCCCACCCTTTTTTTTGTTTCAATTCTTCTGTCAATGCACTTTGAAACAGCTCTTTTGCATTTTGCAGATTACGTTCGGCATTGGCTTTTAGCGTATCTATTTTTTCAAAGGCTTCATCAAGTAGCTGGACAATTCGTTGTTGTTCGGGAAGAGGTGGAATAGGAATTTTGATTGAATTAAGCATTTGCTGATTCAACTTAGGTTGCGCCATTCCACTTACATAATCATCCAGCTTAATTGAGTTGAGATAATATTCAACAAAAATCTGTGCTGTTTTTTCTTTGAATTTTAAAACATGAGCATGATTATTAACCCAACATTTACCATTTATTGAGAATGCAATAGGATATGTTCTTGCTAATAAATTTGCTCCATCTTCTGATACTAATAGTAATTCTTCATCAAAAATATAGTTGTCTACATAATCAACAATACCAGATGCACCATAATATGGATATTTACCTTCACTTCGTAGATGTTTAGTGATAGGTACTCTCTTACTATCAAGGTTTTCGCAAACTTCCCCCAATTTCTTTATTTCCCAACCTTCTTTCATTGCAACAGACTTAAGATATCGTTCAGTAACAAGGTGTTTTCTTCGTTTAGTTCCTGCATTTCGGCAGCAATTTCGGTGGGAGTGCGGAGCGCAGCTTCTTCTTTGCGGTTAGGGTTTTTTACCGAGAGATCGTATATTTGAGATGCAATATAATGCGTCTGTACATCGAGTGTCCAGGAGTTTTCGCTCTCTTTGTTTGTTTTTTGGAATTCTACAAATTCAGCCAGGTCTTTCTCGGATAAGGGGTTGTTTTTGCCGAGGTTGCGGTCGAGGTTTAGCTGGTAGTACCACACCTTCTCGGTGGGTTGTCCTTTTTCGAAGAAGAGCACCACGGTTTTTACGCCCGCACCCGTAAACACACCACCGGGCAAGTCGAGCACGGCGTAGAGATTACATTCTTCGAGCAGTTTGCGGCGCAGAGCCACGGAGGCATTGTCGGAATTGCTAAGGAATGTGTTTTTAATCACAATACCGGCACGTCCGCCTGCCCGCAGGTACTTGATAAAGTGTTGCAGAAAGAGGTAAGCCGTTTCGCCTGTGCGTATGGGGAAATTTTGCTGCACCTCGTCGCGCTCCTTGCCGCCAAAAGGCGGGTTTGCCAGTACAATGTCGTAGCGGTCGCGTTCCTGCACTTCGGCCAGGTTCTCGGCCAGCGTGTTGGTGTGGGTGATATTGGGCGCTTCGATGCCGTGCAATATCATGTTCATAATGCCAATGATGTAGGCCAGTCCTTTCTTTTCCTTGCCGTAGAACGTGTTTCGTTGCAGGGTTTCCATTTCGGGTACACCTTTGGCGTGTTTTTTCATGTAGCCAAAAGCTTCGCAGAGGAATCCGGCACTACCGCAAGCTGCGTCGTACACCGTATTGCCAATTTCGGGGTTTATCACCTTTACAATGGTGCGAATCAGCGGACGGGGCGTGTAGTATTCGCCCCCGTTACGTCCGGCACTTCCCATGCGGTGTATGCGGCTTTCGTAGAGGTGGCTGAGTTCGTGTTTTTCCTTGCTGGTCTGGAATTTTAGTTCGTCCACCATCCACAGCACTTCGCGGAGGTTGTAGCCGCTGGAAACACGGTTGCGGAGTTCGCCGAATATCTCACCAATTTTGTATTCGATGGTAAAGGCAGATGTTTCTTCGTTTTTGAATTTGCGCAGGTAAGGGAAAAGCTGTATGTTGACGAAATCGATGAGGTCGTCGCCCGACTGGGCTTTGTTATGGTCTTGTTTTCCGTCAGGCGTTTTAGGAGCTGCCCATGTTTCCCAACGGTATTCAGCGTCAATAATTGGCAGGTAGGTTTCGCTTTTGAGCATGGCTTCCAGCTCGCGGGCTTTTTCCAAATCATCCAAATACTTCAAAAATAATATCCACGACGATTGCTCCACATAATCCAACTCACTGCCACATCCTGCATCTTTGTGCAATATATCGTCGATATTTTTAAAGGTCTGTTCAAACATTCTTTTTTAGTTTAATTTTAAGATACAAAGCTACAGAAATTATTTTAATTTTCACATAATCAAATTAATCAATCTTTTAATTACCGTTTATTTATAAAAATGAAATATGATTGTATTAAAAATTTCAGGTGTTGAATAAAATTATTCAACACCTGAAATTAAACTTTTTACATCATTTCGTAAACTACAGATCCATTTTCCGGGGTTTAGATTTAAAATTTTGATTTCTGAACTAAGTTGTTAGTCAAGAATTTCGGATAAAACTGCTTTTGGATCAATCGAAAATTTAAACAGAGCAATATTAGGCTCGTCAGTCATGACTTCTATTGATTTACTAATTCGTGTATTTGATAAATCGAGAGGAAATACTTCTCCTGATTGAATCAGAACTCCTACCAACTGGTTGTTTTGATTGAGTATACCATCGTATTGAATTCCGGCATTTTCAATGTTGATTTTCAACGTTGACTGTTCATAAACAGCTGCACTAGCAGGTAAATCAAACACTTTCTGGTCAGGGCTGTCCATAGTTGCAACTAAGCCATTTGCTGTTTGTTTTACATTGAATACTATGGTAAGCACACGTCCATGAAGGTTCAACTTACCGTTCCATTTTCCTGTAATGTTTTGTCCGTTTGCTATGAAGGCCGACAAAACCAATGCGATTGAAATAATTAGCTTTTTCATTTTAGTTAAGTTTTTGAAGTTGTTGATTTAATATTGTTTAATGTCCGTTTTGAGTTTTTTAATCGCTTTATTAATTAGACGAAATGAATACTGAGTTTGGATTTAGCTGACAAAAAAAATTGCAGCACTGTTTGATTGTGCTGCAAAGAAATATGAACTTTTTTGAGTGATTTGTATGTTAGGACTTGTATAATAATGTATACAAGAACATACAAGTCTGTACAAGTTCAAACAAATTTATAGGTAGTAACTGCAGTGTGGGTGGTATTACGGTGGTGCTTTACGATTCAAAAATGGAAGACCGTTCTTCGCTTGAACCTTTGTCGGGACTGATGAAAAGTAAAATTCTTCCTGAAGGAAATGTTTTTGTGGGTGCTCCGGCGAAAATGGTTTAAAAGAAACAGGGATACTTACTCCTGTATTCTCTGTACCGATTTGATTTCCCTGATTTTGATAATGTTTTTGCAGAGGTTGTTGATGTCTTCGGTGTCGTGAACGGTAATAAAAAATCGACCTACAAACATACTGGCATTTGTTTCGATATTTATTTTGCTGATATTTACCCCGTAACCTTCCGAAATAACTTTCAGAATTTCAATCAGCACACCTTTTTTATCAATTCCTTTAATTTCAAGTATCTGAACAAACGAAAGAATTTTGTGGGTTGCCCAATCGACTGAAACGATGCGTTCGCCGTAACTGCTTTTCAGTTTGGCAGCTACTTTACACTGTCGTTTGTGTACAATAACTTTTTCCGACTCATCTACATATCCGAGTACATCATCACCAGGAATTGGCCGACAACAATCGCCCAGTACGTAAGTTTTTCCGGCATTTTCATCGGTAAGTTTCATCGATTTCTTCCGATCTACCTTACTTTCGACAGGAACTGATGGTGCTTGTTTATTGTCCGAACCTCCTCCAAAAGGCATTTTCAGGTATTTTACAATGACATTCTCGGATTTGGGTTTGAAGAATATTTTTTCAATTTCACTCAAATCTAAAGTACCTTTTGCAGCCTGAATATAGAGTTCATTCCGTTGTGTAAAATTAAAATGCCGCAATAAAGGCACAATATTTTCATTGTCGGGAAGCAGGCTTAGACTCTTTAAAGCTTCCTCAATTTTTTTCTGACCCTCGGAGATAAGTATTTTTTCTTCTTTCTTAAATATGTTACGAAGTTTCGTTTTGGCACGTGCTGTGGTTACAAAATCAAGCCATTCGGGTTGCGGAGTTTGTTTTTTTGATGTGAGAATTTCAATCTGGTCACCGCTATTCAGTTTATAATTGAGCGGTACAAGCTTATGATTTACCTTTGCACCAATGCAATGGCTCCCGAGTTCGGAGTGAACATTATATGCAAAATCGAGTGCTGTGGCACCCAGTGCAATGGTTTTGATTTCACCTTTCGGTGTAAAAACAAAAATTTCCGAAGCAAAAAGATTCAGCTTGAACGTGTCCATAAAATCGATGGCATTCGGTTCGGGATTCTCAAGCAATTCTTTGATGGTTTTCAGCCATTTGTCTAATTCCGATTCGTCCTGTTCACCGGATTTGTATTTCCAGTGTGCAGCCAGTCCTTTTTCGGCAATATCGTTCATGCGTTCACTGCGAATTTGCAGTTCGACCCATCGACCACCCTGACCCATAACTGTTACGTGAAGTGCTTCGTAGCCATTTGCTTTGGGTGTACTAATCCAGTCGCGGATACGTTCGGGATGAGGTTTATATATGCTTGTAATGGCAGAATAAAGCATCCAACACTGGTCCTTTTCGCTCAGTCCTTCCTTGGGTTTGAAAACGATTCGCTCAGCCAATATATCGAAAACTTCTTCGAACGGAATGTTGCGGTTTGTCATTTTCAACCAAATGGAATAAACGGATTTGATGCGTTCTTTCAGCTTATATTCATAGCCCAACTCGGTGAGCTTTTTACGGATTGGCTCAGAAAATTCATTGTAAAAGATTCGTCTGGCTTCTTCGTCGACAGCCAGTTTATCTTCAATTTCTTTAAATGTGTCGGGATGTTCAAATTTGAAACTGAGATTTTCCAGTTCTGTTTTAATGCGGAAAAGCCCGAGGCGATGGGCAAGTGGAGCGTAGATATATTGAGTTTCGCCGGCGATTTTAAATTGTTTGGCTTGTGGCATGGAACCCAGCGTTCGCATATTGTGAAGTCGGTCGGCAATTTTTATCAGAATTACCCGAATATCTTCCGACATGGTAATAAGCAGCCTGCGGAAATTCTCGGCCTGTTCGGATGCTTTTTCAGCAAAAACTCCACCCGATATTTTAGTCAGTCCGTCAACAATCTGAGCAATTTTAGGTCCGAACAGATTTTCAATATCTTCAACAGTGTAGTCGGTGTCTTCCACCACGTCGTGGAGTAATGCGGAACAAATAGAAGTAGAGCCCAGTCCGATTTCTTTCACCACAATGCGTGCCACAGCCAGCGGATGCATGATATAAGGTTCGCCCGAACGGCGTTTAATGCCCTTGTGTGCTGCTTTGGCGAAATTAAATGCTTTGGTAATCAGTTCTATTTTCTGGCGGTGATTTGTGTTGCGGTAGTCCTCAAGCAACGCTTCAAATTCTTGTTGAATTTGTTCATCTTCAGTTAATAGTTCAGGTTGGGTTTGCGACATGGAAAATTCAGTTGATAGTTGACAGTTTTTAGTTGACAGTGAAATTCTTCAACTTTTAAAACCGATTTGGTTATGCAAATATAATAAAAAAGCTCAGATTAATGGTTAATGGTTAATGATAAGTGGTTAATGCTAAATGCTAAAATGTAAAATTAAAAACGTAGACTGTATGATACCAATTTCCAATTATCAATTTCCAATCTTGAATTAATCATTAACCATTTATCATTAAAAATTGTCAATATCCAGCCAACAACAAACCAATATCATTCGAAATAATACCGTAATAATCGCCAATTAGTCTGTTTACCAGAACACCGCCATAAACATACGCACCGTGTCGGAACCCAACACTTTCACTTATAGCTGAATTTACGCTGCCCGAATTTGCGATTTTCAATAAAATAGGAGCAAATATATTGCTTAATGCTATTGATGAAGTTCGTGCCACTCGTGCAGAAATATTTGGGACGCAATAGTGAATAATGCCGTGCTTTTCGAATATCGGATTTTTGAGTGAGCGACATTCGGAAGTCTCGAAACAACCGCCCTGATCTACACTCATATCGATAATAATTGAACCGGGTTTCATGGTTTTGACTAATTCTTCTGAGACCATAAATCGTTCAGAACCATTTATATATCTCAAATTTCCGATAACTGCATCGGCAGTGGCAAGAGCTTTGAAAAGCACTAAAGGATGAATAACCGAAGTGAAGACCTGTTGACC
>CAIQOG010000065.1 GCA_903873355.1 uncultured Bacteroidales bacterium | reverse complement strand
GCTGGTATGGTGCTGAATTGCAAACGATGATTGGCAAAAACCTGAGTGTTTACGGAAGTCTGCGCGATATGTCGATTGATGGAAGCAGGTTGAAAGGCATGCCAGTTTCAGATGCATTGTTGGCACGACCGTCATATCTGAATGATTATCCCGGTTTTGAATACAAAGAATCTGCTTTGGGTGGCGATTTCAGCGATTCACGTGGAGGTATAAAATATAGCTGGAACTCTGGTTCTATTGGATTAGTAAAAGACAATGTGATTTGGGGTGATAATTATCACGGTTCGAATATACTCTCAGGACGTACACCATCGTTTCCTATGCTGACGTTGCATGTAAAACCTGTTAGTTGGTTTGATTTTCAGTACATGCACGGTTGGTTGGTGTCAAATATAAAGGATTCTACCCGTTACTACATTGATAATGTTGGTGTAAAGAAATATCGAATGGCTAATAAATTTATTGCAGCAAATCTGTTTACATTTATACCCATCAGAAACCTGAATCTGTCTATCGGAAATTCAATTATTTATGCCGAACCAAACATTCAGGCAGCTTACCTGATTCCGATAGCATTCTATAAATCAGAGGATCATACACTAACGAAAGGATTGGCATTGGAAAATCAGAATTCACAGGTTTTTCTGAATATCAGTTCGCGGAACATCAACCATTTACACTTGTATACATCCATTTATGCTGACGATATTAGTTTTAGCCGCTTTCTGCCAAACAGTAAGGAGCGTAATCCTATTTCGTATAAAGTTGGAGCAAATCTGAGCAATTTTCCGATAGAAAATCTGTCATTAGTAGCCGAATATACCAATACAAATATAATCAATTACAAACTTTCAATCCCTGTTTTGACATGGGCATCAAACGGTTACAATCTTGGAAGTTATCTCGACGATAATTCCACGGAACTTTATCTGGCAGCCCGGTATAAACCCATTCAGGGAGTGGATATAAGTTTGTCATACACCGATGCAAAACACGGAAATGAGTTTATATACCTCCGTAGTGATATTGATGATATTATAAGTCAGGCATCGTTAGGTGATATTACCTGGAGCAGTACTACCCTGGCATGTGATGTTCATGTTGAAATAATAAACAATGTGTACGCTTTTGCAAACGTAACTTACAGCGATATAAAAGGTTACGATTTGACAACGGCAATTAAACCAGGTGAGGACAGAAGAACTGCCCAGGGTTATCTTGATTTATTTACACCCAAATACCTGCAGGGTAAAAACACTACGCTTTCATTTGGATTGAGTTTTGGTTTCTGATAATACGAATTACACGAATTAATACGAATTTCGCTAAACGAAATATAAATGAAAAATCCTTTAATTGTAGGCATAACCGGCGGCATTGGCAGTGGGAAAACAACACTGTCAGAACATTTGCGCCGTGAAGGATTTTCTGTTTACGATTCAGATAAGGAAGCCCGCCGACTACAAAATAATCATCCCGTTATCCGGGAAAAACTAACAGAACTTTTTGGTGCTGATATTTACAATGAATCCGGACTAAATCGTGCCGAACTCGCAAAAATTGTGTTTGGTAATCCCGAATTGCTTCGGAAACTCAACGATATTGTTCATCCTGTGGTACGTGATGATTTCAAACAATGGATAATGCGTAATAATTCCGAAAAATATGCATTTGTGGAGTCGGCTATTTTGTTCGAAAGCGGTTTTAATAAGCTGGTAGATATAGTTGTACTGATGACTGCTTCCGAAGAATTAAGGATTCGACGTGTTATCAAACGCGATGGAGTAAACCCCGAACAGGTAAAAGCCCGCATGTCAAATCAGTTTGACGATAAAGATAAAATTCCTTTTGCAGATTATGTAATTCACACCGACGACAACCTGCCAATGATAGATAAGATGAAACATTTATTGCTTCAGTTATCGGACATTTAAAGATAAATTCCTGCTTTTTTTCTTCCGAATTGTTTTTAAATTAATTGATTTTCCGCAAAGTATGCAGGGCAATATTAAATGTTTTAATTTGAAGAAGAAGGGCGTGCCACGAAATCTTCGTAGAATAAATAAAAATTAGAAATTGAGGGGCATAGCCCTGAAATCTATGGTTTAAGATGTCAGGGCTACGCCCCTGGATATCATTTGAAATTAATTTACCCCGAAATTTTCATAAAAAAATAATGTTAAATCAAGGATAATTTCATGTTTGTTTTTGTAATTTTGTTGTATAATAATTTCTTGAAACTTAAAAGTATTGTGCTATGAAAGTAAAAGAAGTTCTTGACAATTTGAAACAACGGTTTCCGAACGAACCGGAATATTATCAGGCCGTTGAAGAAGTGTTACACTCTATTGAAGAAACCTACAATGCGCACCCCGAATTTGAGAAACAAAACCTCATAGAGCGCATTTGTATTCCCGATCGTATCTTTTCGTTCCGTGTTACCTGGGTGGACGATAAAGGTAATGTGAAAACCAATATGGCTTATCGGGTGCAGCACAATAACGCCATTGGTCCTTATAAAGGTGGAATTCGTTTCCACGAATCTGTTTCTCCTTCCATTCTTAAATTCCTGGCTTTCGAACAAACCTTTAAAAATGCGCTGACTACCTTACCTATGGGTGGTGCAAAAGGTGGTTCTGATTTTAGTCCGCAAGGTAAATCGGATGGTGAGATTATGCGTTTCTGTCAGGCTTATATTCTGGAATTGTGGCGCCATATTGGTCCCGAAACCGATGTTCCGGCAGGTGATATCGGAGTTGGTGGTCGCGAAGTGGCTTACATGTATGGCATGTATCGCAAGCTGGCTCACGAAAACACAGGAACATTTACCGGCAAAGGACTTGAATTTGGCGGTTCGCTTATTCGACCGGAAGCTACCGGTTACGGGAATATCTATTTTCTGATGAATATGTTGAAACGAAAAGGAATCAACGATTTGAAAGGTCAGCTTGTAGCTATTTCGGGTGCAGGTAATGTGGCGACTTATACGGCCGAAAAAGTGCTTGAACTGGGTGGAAAAGTGCTAACCATGTCCGACAGCAGCGGTTATATTTATGATCCGGAAGGCATTGACGCTGAAAAGCTGGCTTATATTTTCGATTTGAAGAACAACCGTCGTGGACGAATTAAAGAATACGCAGATAAATACGGTTGCAAATATGTTGAAGGTCAACGTCCGTGGGGCGAAAAATGCACGATTGCTTTGCCATCAGCCACACAGAATGAGATTGATGGTCACGATGCCGAAATATTGGTAAAGAATGGCTGTATTGCTGTTTCGGAAGGTGCCAATATGCCTTCGACCATTGAAGCTGTCAATATATTCCTGAAAAATAAGATTTTATATGCACCGGGGAAAGCCGCTAATGCCGGTGGAGTTTCAGTTTCCGGTTTGGAAATGTCGCAAAACGCCATGAAACTTAGCTGGCCGAAAGAAGAAGTGGATAAACGCCTTCAGGATATAATGGCAAGTATTCATGCATCCTGTGTGAAATACGGAACTGAACCGGATGGTTTTGTGAATTATGTGAATGGGGCAAATATAGCCGGATTTATGAAAGTGGCAAAAGCCATGTTGGCTCAGGGAGTACTTTAATCAGTTGACAGTTTATAGTTAGCAGTTTTCATTAGTGATACGCCCGGAGTTTTTCGGGCGTTTTTTTAAAGAAAAAACATTGTTGCTCCTGCAATACTTATAACTGCTCCAATAACCTGTTGTGGCTTGATTTTTTCTTTGAACATGATGGACGATGGAAGAATTATAAAAACAGGAACTAATGCCATGAGGGTGGAAGCGATGCCGGTTTTGGTTTGCTGAATGGCGAAAAGTCCAAGTGCCACACCGATAAATGGTCCGAATATAGCACCAACTGTTACAGATTTCATAGCAGAGGTGTGTGTAAAAGCCTGCTGTATTTTCGGCCAGCGACGAAGTACGGTAATAAGTATACCAAAGCTGATTAATCCAAAAATAGCACGAATTTGCGTGGCTGAAACCGGATCGTAATGTCCCATTCCTTTTTTGCTCAATATCAATCCTACTGCCTGTCCCAAAGCTCCGCCAAATGCCAGCAGGAAACCTTTGAATGGAATGTTTAGTCTCATTTTACGGTTCGAAATGGCAATAATAATACCGCTTAAGCTGACAATAATGGCTATTATACTTTTTGGTGCGAGTATTTCGTCCAGAAAAAACCAACCAATAATGGCCGTAAGCATAGGAGCAAGGCTCATTACCAATGTTGCAGTTCGTGAGCCGATAACCATGTAGGACTGAAACAACAGCATATCGCCCAGAAAGAATCCAATAAAGCCTGATAAACCAAGCCAAAGCCATTGATAACCCGTCGCATCGGTCGGGAAAAAAATACCACGCGAAACTAAAGTGGTAATGCCTAAAAATCCGATGGCAAAAAGCAACCGAATAAAGTTGACTGATAACGAACCGATTTTATGTCCGGCCTTTTCGAAAAACAACGCGCTTATGGTCCAACAAACTGCAACACCCAAGCCGGCAAATTCACCTATATGCGATTGAAACACCTTTACTAATTTACAATTTAATCATTTACCGCTCGGCTTTGCCGTTTGGCTTGCCAAGAATTTACAATTGAAGACTTAAAATTCCAACAATTGAATAATTTATGCAAAGATAATGCAACTATTTCAGAATAAACCAGCCTGAATGTATATTTATCCATATTATTGAATTTTAATGTGTTAGCTGATTTCTAACTGTATATAGCTGTGAAATACAATAAATTGGCTACCTTTGCAGACAGAATTAATCAGGTTATCAAAATCATAATTTGCTTGCTGATAACTGCTTAGTGTATACTGTAAACTGAATTTTTGTGCCTAAAGAAGATTATCTGCTCAAATACCTCGAGAAACTGAGTCGTGTCATTGCAGCAATGCTTGGATTTCGGGATAAAGGTTTTCCGGAAGATGCATTACGACTGGCTGATGAAACCTACAGGGAAATGTTTGGGCTGAATCTGGAGGAACTGGAAGTAATGCCAATGGAACGCTTTCTGGAACTGATAAAGAAAAGCAGATATTCGTCTTTATATCTTGAAATACTGGCTCAGTTGGCCTACGAAACCGCTAAATCAGGTGAAAAAACCGGCAAATCAAAAGAATTTCACCGAAAAGCGTTAGAAATTTATAGGTTACTCAATGAAAAAGACAAAACATTTTCATTTGAACGTGAGATGATAATTTCGGAACTGAAACAGTTGACAGTTAATAGTTGAAAGTTGGCAATAAAAAAATAAATATCAAAACTTTAGTCCTTTGACTTTAGACATTAAATAAAGAAATGATAAACTACAAAAACAAACAACGTCCTGAGAAGGATATGATTTTCGGTGTTCGAACTGTTATAGAAGCCATTCAGGCAGGAAAAGAAATCGATAAGATTTATTTGCGTCGGGATATGACCAACGAATTGTCGCGGGAACTATTTGCGGCTTTGGAAGGTATACAAGTGCCTGTTCAGTATGTTCCTTTGGAGAAACTGAACAAAATGACGGTGAAGAACCATCAGGGTGCCATTGCATTCATTTCGCCGGTGGCTTATCAGCGAATTGAGGATATTATTCCGGGAATTTACGAAGAAGGACGTATGCCGTTTATCGTGGTGTTGGATGGTGTTACCGATGTGCGTAATTTTGGTGCCATAGCACGTACCTGCGAATGTGCCGGTGTGGATGCTATTGTGATTCCAACAAAAGGTGGTGCTTCAATAAATGCCGATGCCGTAAAAACATCAGCCGGAGCGTTGCTTTCCATTCCGGTTTGTCGGGAGGCAAATCTGGGCAACGCCCTTAAATTCCTGGCTTCGTCAGGAATTAAACTGGTTGCTGCCAGTGAAAAAGCTACAATAAACTATACTGAATCAAGTCTGACCGGACCAACTGCTTTTGTAATGGGATCTGAAGACGAAGGAGTTTCGCCCGATTACCTCAAACTTTGCGACGAAATGGTCAGTATACCTATGCTTGGAACTATCGATTCGTTGAATGTTTCAGTAGCAGCCGGTGTGTTGATTTATGAAGCTGTACGCCAACGGGGAATTGTGGATTCGTTGATTGGGTGATATATTATAAAAACTAATGCTCAACCCAATCGTAAATTTAAAATCGTAAATCGTACATCAAGGAATGAAAGTTCTCTACGAAGACAACCACATAATAGCTGTCAATAAAACCTGCTCTGAAATAGTACAGGGCGATAAGACCGGCGATGAACCGCTTTCGGAAACTATTAAAAAGTATCTGAAAGAGAAATACAACAAGCCCGGTGAAGTTTTTTGTGGTGTTACACATCGGCTCGATCGTCCGGTGAGTGGTGTGGTGCTTTTTGCAAAAACCAGCAAAGCATTGACCCGCCTGAACGAAATGTTTAAGAATCAGAAAGTAAAGAAAACCTATTGGGCGATAGTAAAAGAGAAACCGGCTCAGGTTGAAGGTCGGCTTGAACATTTTCTGCTTCGTAACGAGAAACAAAATAAATCGGTGGCGCACGATAAAATGGTGCCAAATGCTAAAGCTGCTGCATTAAGCTATAAACTAATAACCCATTCCGATACTTATTATCTGCTGGAAGTACATCTCGAAACCGGTCGTCATCACCAGATTCGTTGCCAATTAGCCAAAATGGGCTGTCCGATTAAAGGTGACCTGAAGTACGGTTTTGCACGCTCGAATCCCAATGGTGGTATCAGTCTTCATGCCCGCAACGTGGAGTTTATTCATCCCGTTTCCAAACAACTGATTCAAATTACTGCTCCGGTGCCGGAAGATGACAAACTCTGGCTGGCTATGGAGAAGTTGGTTTAATAAAAGTAATACAAAAACAATTTAATATTTTAAGAATGAAAACAGCAAAAATCATTACAGAGAAAGGGGAGATGCAGGTCGAATTTTACGAACAGGATGCTCCCGGTACAGTAGCTAACTTTATTAAACTTGCTTCCAGTGGCTTTTATGATGGATTGACTTTCCACCGCGTTATACCCGATTTCGTTATTCAGGGCGGTTGTCCTAAAGGTACAGGTGTTGGTGGCCCGGGTTATACAATTCCATGTGAGTTGGATGGCGGAAATCAATTCCACGATCGTGGAGTGTTATCTATGGCACATGCCGGACGTAATACCGGTGGTTCACAGTTCTTTATCTGTCATTCGCGCAAAAATACTTCACACTTAGATCGTCAACATACTTGCTTTGGAAAAGTTGTGGAAGGTTTGGAAGTTATTGATGCGATTCGTGCAGGTGATAAAATCCTGAAGATCGAAGTTTCAGAATAAAATATAAGTAAGTAATTGAAAGTCAGCATTCAGAAAATTTGAATGCTGACTTTTTTATTTTCCAACTAAATATTTATGCATTAATTAGACATTTTTCCTTGTTTTTTATTTTGTAATGTGAATTCAATTTGTATCTTTGTAAAAATTCAAAACACATGCATCTTAACGTAAAAAACGAAACATCCAGACTCCGTGCAGTAGTTTTAGGTCAGCCCGGTTCACTTGGTTCTATTCCTGCTTTGGAAAAAACATTTGATGCAAAAACCTTTGAATCTGTTTCTCTTGGTATTTATCCTACCGAGGAAGCAGTATATAAAGAAATGAATTCTTTTGAAAAAGTGTTTCAAAAATACAATGTACAGGTTTTTCGTCCGTGGACGCTGGAGAACTGTAATCAGGTTTTTGCTCGCGACGTGGCTTTCGTAATTGATGATAAAATTATTAATTCCAATATTATTCCGGATAGGGAAGATGAAAAAGAAGCGTATGAAGTAGTTTACGATCAGATTTCGTACAATAAAATCTACAATTTGCCGGAGAAAGCACATGTTGAAGGTGGTGATGTGGTGTTGTTTAATGATATAGTTTTTGTAGGGCTGTATACCCGGCCCGATTATTCCCAGCTAAAAACAGCACGTACTAATTTATATGCCTTTAATTTTCTGAAAGAAATTTGTCCCGAAAAAACCTTTATTCCTGTTGAATTGAAAAAGCATGATACCAATCCCCGTGCAGGAGTGTTGCATTTGGATTGTACCTTTATGCCTGTTGATAATGGCAAAGCTATTATTTACAGAGATGGTTTTGCGAATGAGGCTGATTATTATCGGATTGTAGAAATATTCGGACAGCAAAATTTATTTGAAATTACTCAGGAGGAAATGTATTACATGAATACCAATATACTTTCTATTTCACCTACTGTGGTTGTATCAGAAGAGCGTTTTACACGACTGAATAACCATTTGGAAAACAACTGGGGACTTACCGTTGAACGTGTTCCTTATTTTGAAATATCCAAAATGGGCGGTTTGTTGCGTTGTTCTACAATGCCATTAGTGAGGGAATAAGAGTAATAAAAATCAGAACTATGAAAAACCAGACAACTAACACCATTCTAATGATTGAGCCTGTATTGTTCGGGTTTAATGCAGAAACGGCTGTAAATAATTATTTTCAACAAAAAAAAGTTGATGAAACTGCGGATTTACAGAAACTTGCTTTGGAAGAATTCAGGAATATGGTTGAATTATTACGGGCGAAGGGCATTGATGTAATAGTTGTTAAAGATACGAAGCAACCTCATACTCCAGATTCAATTTTTCCAAATAACTGGATTTCTTTTCACGATGGAGGACAAGTGGTGTTATATCCTATGTTTGCACCGAATCGCCGGCTGGAGCGACGACGTGATATTATGGGACTTATTGAAGAGCATGGATGCGTATTAAATAACGTGGATGACTTTAGTTTTTGGGAAGAACAAAACCTTTTTCTGGAAGGTACAGGTAGTATGGTTCTCGATCGGGAAAATAAAATAGCTTATGCTGCCTTATCCGAACGTACTGATAAAACTGTTTTTTTACAGTTCTGTTGTACTTTTGGTTTCGAAGCGGTATGTTTTACTGCATTCCAGAGCGTAGATGACAAAAGACTGCCTGTCTATCACACAAACGTAATGCTTTCTGTGTGTGATAACTATGTGATAATCTGTTCAGATAGTATTGACGACATAAAAGAGCGAACAGAAGTTCTGGAATCATTCAAACGAACGGGAAAAACAATAGTCGAAATATCAGAAGTACAAATGAATTGCTTTGCCGGAAATATGTTACAGGTAAATAATAAGCATGGCAAACGATTTTTAGTTATGTCTCAGACTGCCTATAGTTCGTTACAGGTACATCAAATTGAGCAGTTGAAATCGTATAATGAATTGATTATCATTCCCATCCCAACTATCGAACAAATTGGTGGAGGTAGTGTACGATGCATGATGGCTGAGATATTCTGTTATAATGAATAGTTGATAACTAAATAACCAAATTCCCGAATAAACAAATAACCAATTACCGAATAACTTCTTATGATGAATAATAAACCAACATCCACCGAACTTATGGCTCTCGAAAATAAATACGGAGCGCATAACTATCATCCACTTCCTGTGGTTCTCGACCGTGGTGAAGGCGTATTTGTGTGGGATGTGGAAGGAAAGAAGTATTACGATTTTCTGTCGGCTTACTCCGCTGTTAATCAGGGACATTGTCATCCAACGATTATCAATACCTTAGTGGAACAGGCTCAAAAACTGACACTTACTTCCCGTGCTTTCTACAACAGTCGGTTGGGTGAATACGAACAATTCATAACGCAATATTTTGGGTATGAAAAGGTATTGCCAATGAATACAGGTGCTGAAGCGGTGGAAACTGCGCTGAAACTCTGCCGTAAATGGGCTTATGAAAAGAAAGGATTATCTGAAAATTCAGCTCAGATTGTTGTGTGTCAGAATAACTTTCATGGTCGTACCACAACGATAATTTCTTTTTCAGTTGATCCGGATGCTTTTACGAATTATGGTCCATATACTCCGGGGTTTATTGTAATTCCGTTCAACGATGCCGGTTCACTTGAAAAGGTATTGAAAGAAAATTCAAATATTGCAGGTTTTTTGGTAGAACCAATTCAGGGTGAGGCAGGTGCGTATGTCCCCGACGATGGTTATTTAATGAAATGTTACGAACTTTGCCGTCAGCATAATGTACTTTTTATTGCCGATGAAGTGCAGACAGGACTTGCCCGTACGGGTAAGTTACTGGCTTGCAATTATGAAAATGTACATCCCGATATTCTGATTCTCGGAAAAGCACTTTCAGGAGGAGTTTATCCGGTTTCGGCAGTGCTTTCAAGTACCGAAATTATGGATGTTTTTCATCCCGGCCAGCATGGTTCAACCTTTGGTGGAAATCCGTTGGCAGCAGCTGTGGCCATTTCGGCACTGGAAGTAATAAAAGATGAAAAACTTGCTGATAACGCTTATGTCCTTGGCGAAATTTTCAGATCTGAACTGCGAAAACTGTGTGAAAAATCCCGAATAGCATCGTTCGTACGTGGAAAGGGTTTGTTGAATGCTTTAGTGATTAATAATGAGGGGCATAAGAATCTTGCGTGGGATATTTGCGTCAAGTTACTCGAAAACGGTTTACTGGCTAAACCAACTCATACCAACATTATTCGGTTTGCACCGCCATTGGTTATCACAAAAGAGCAATTGCTTGAATGTGTTGAAATTATCCGCAGAACCATCCGGGAATTTGAATGATTAGTTGAAATTCAAAAGTCGGAGAAAGAAAGTGGTAATTCCATGAACGAGGTTTGAAAGATGCAAAATATTGATATGAAACTTATTTTCAGCAATAATTATCAGGAATAAACCCAGCGTTCCGTATCTGTATAAGTTCATCATCAACTTTGGGTGAATTTCTTTCAGGAAAGTAAGATATACATGCGAACCATCCAAGGGCGGAATGGGAATCAGATTAAAAACAAACAATCCGAAATTTATAACTCCCCAAATTACAATAAGTTGAATAAAATCAACGCCGATTCCGTCCACCATATAGAGTAGTCTGGCAACAATAAAAAACAGTATTGCAAGCACAAAATTTGAAACCGGACCTGCAATGGCAATAATTATTTCGTCACGATGTTTGTTTTTCAGATTATCAGGATTAAACATCACCGGTTTAGCCCAACCAAATCCGGCAATAATAATCAGAAAGAAACCCAACCAATCAATGTGTTTCAAGGGGTTCAGCGTCAACCGTCCATCATTTTTAGCCGTTTCGTCTCCCAGTTTATATGCAGCATAGGCATGCGAAAACTCATGAACTGTCAGCCCGATTACTGCTGCCGGTGCAATTTTCAATATTCCATCTAAATCTAATCCCATAGTTTAACTGATTAATGCACAAAAGTAATCATTTTACTTAACCATTTTTGATTCGCAAAATGTTTATTCCCTGATTTTATCCAACAATCGGTTTAGCTCCACAACTTCTTCATCAGTCAGGTTGTGCAGTACATCATCTACCTGATTTTCACATTCCTGCATATCAACTAAAAGCTCAAGTCCTTTTTCAGTAATCTCCACATCTTTTTGCCTGCGATCTGTGTCGTTTTCCTTGCGGTCGATCAGGCCTTTTTCATAAAGTTTATCTACCAACCGGCTGACATCGGAACTACGGTCGAGTATTCGCTCTTTCAAAAAGCCAATTGAAGATGGGCCTTCGGAACGAAATCCACGCAACACCCGCAATATATTGTATTGAGGTTCGGTTAATCCGTGCAACTTTAAACTTTGCAAAAAGTTATAGCTCAGTTGCTTTACCGTAAACGTCAGATTGATTAACCCTTTGTGGCGCTCGTTCCGGAATCGGCCTTTTATTTCATCTTCAATTTTCATTGATTATAGTTTTATCATTTCAGGATTTCTTAAAATGCCTGTAACCCAAACCAAAATCAACACTATGGCTGGCATTGTAATGGGCATTCCGCCTGTCATGTGAATAATGATAGCACCACCCAGGTAAGAGCTTAAAAGCACTGTTCCCAGCTTATTGGTTTTAGGAACTAAAAATAATAAGGCCGAAACGGCTTCGCCAATTGCAATAATAATGCGCCAATCGGCCAGTTTCATTTGTGCCATTTGCTCGGGATGCATAAGTTTGCCCGATGCACTAAATAAAAATAATGCGGTTAATAATCCCGAAATTACCCAAGCTGTGATTTTGCTTGCTTTACTGATTTCTGTTGTCATACTTGTAAATGTTTAATGATAAAATAATTAGTTGTTTAAACGATATGTGTTACAACATATATAAAATTGTAATTGTTCAAAAGTTGAAATAGATTTATTTGTAATAACACAAAACATGCGGTTATATTGCTGCATCCGGGTTTTGATTTGGGGGCTTGTTTGGAGTCCAAAAACAAGGGCTTTTAGAGCTAGAAGGCATGTTCGGGAAATCTTTCTCCTTGGAGAAAGGGTTAGGGATAGAGGTCTAAAACGTAATTCATTGTAAATGTTCCCTATAGCAATCTGTGTTATACAATGTCAATTCAATAAATCACATTCCAACTGTGTTGCCACTATGTGTGAATCATGTAAATTTCTTCAAGATTTTTGTAAGCTGAATCAGGTTGAAAATTATGAACTTTGCACGGGAAGGTAAATAACAATGTTTACAGTTAATTTTCAACTAACAAACCTGACATCAAACTCACATTTTAATATAAAACGAACATGAAAGAAAATGGGAAAAATGAAAACACAATTATTGGGCAGGATATTATCAAAGATCAACATGAACAAAAGTTTCACTGGAAAGTGATACATCACAGTTTGATTTTTTGGATTTTCGCTATTTTGATGTTAATTGGTATTATTTATTTTGTAATGAGTTTGGGCTTTGTTCTGATACCTCTTTAGTAATTGAAGCAACTAATTAATAGCTTGAAAATAGTCAGGGTGTTACTTCAAGTGACGCTCTGAATAAGATACCCGTCATCCCGAACTTGCCGATCCGTCGAGCAGTCTGAAGATAGCGGGGATAATTTAAAATAATGATTAATGATTACGGCAGCAACCTAATTAAATCCACAAAATATTACAGCCGATTACATTCCTGCAACCGGCTGTCTTAATTATAAACTACGAACTATAAACTAATTAGTATTCGTCCCAGCTCTTAATCTTAATATCTTCCATGCTTTTACTGCAGAAAGCTGTAATAAAGGCCGAAGCAAGTCGGGCATTGGTCAACAGCGGAATGTTGAAGTCGATAGCACCACGACGAATAATATAGTCGTTTTTCAACTCACGTTCAGTTGTGTTTTTCGGTATATT
>CAIQOG010000064.1 GCA_903873355.1 uncultured Bacteroidales bacterium | reverse complement strand
GGCGGACAACGTGGCTGGTCAGACGAACATCATATCACTTGGGCTTCGAAATATGTACTTATACCGGGCCACGATTTTGGTGGAATTGCCGGAGATGTCAGTCTGACAGCAACAGATAAGGTTTATATATCCGACATTTTCGTAAAAAACAATTTGCCGGCTAATGCCAATAATATTGAACTCCAACTCATTATTGCAAATAAGGAACAAAGCCAGAGAACGCTTCATGTAGAAGCAGAAATAATTCCATATCCAACAGGAAAAAGTATTTATACAAGCTCTTGGAATGTTGATATTACAGCAAATACGGAAACTATTTTCCGAAAAAATGTAACGGTACCTGATGCAAAACGCTGGGATGTAGATAGTCCAAACTTGTATTATTGTAAAATCAAAATATCAGATAATAATGTAGCCGACCAACAAGAAGTGCGGTTCGGATTTCGGGTTTTTGAAGCAAAAGCCAACGACAAGGGAGAACATAATTATTACTTAAACGGGAAACGCATTCGGATTCGTTCGGCTATTGACTGGAATTTCTATTGGCAAACAGGTTTCTATGCTACACCGGAAATGGCTCGTAAGAGTGTGGAAAATGCCAAGAATATCGGATTGAACTGTTTGAGTATGCATCGTCGTATTGGCGATCCATTGATGCTGAAATATGCAGATGAACTGGGTCTGTGCATTTACGAAGAGCCGGGAGGTACACCCGGTATCGATGAGCTATTGCCACCGGCATGGGTGCTGACTGATCCGAAAGAGAAAACCTATTTCCCTGTTAGTGTAGCTATTGAGAAATTCAACCGTATGATGCGCCGCGATAAAAACTCACCTTCGGTTATGATTTATAATATCGCCAACGAACAAAATTCGTTTAGTGTTACTCACAAACAAATATTTCAAAATGCACTTAAAATTGACAATTCGCGCATGATTACCAATCAGTCAGGCGGTCAGTTTGGTGGTGAATCGGATGTAGTGCCGCACTTGCGACCTTATGAACACAAATTGCGACTCGATTACGTTGACGATCACACAATAGAAGCTGAAACACGTTTTCAAGAGAAAGATTTAAAATCGCATAAAACAAACAATGATAGTTGTATCATTCATTGGGGTGAAGTGCGCTGCTATACAGGACCTGATAATTTTTACCTGTTGGCAAATCCTTCTGATACATTGGGATACGATTATAAGTCATGGTCGGCTTTAGCAAAAAAAACAGCAACATACTTTGCGCAAAATGACTTTAAAAACCACCCGTTTATCAAATCACCAGCTGACTTAAGTATTCAGGCAGGAAGAGGATTAATGTACACCGATGGTCGTTTAGGACAGGCAATAATGCTCAACAATAGTGCCGATGGTTATGCAATAAATGGCTGGAGTGGTGCAGATTTAAGTCTTGGAGATGATTTTTTGGCGTGGTATTCTGCCATTTGCGACGAAGGAAGAAATCTGAAAGGTCCGGCTGCTGATTATAGTTATTGGATAAGACCTTTACAAATAGCAATCACCCGACAGAATGGTAAATATTTTGAGCCAAAACAGTCGGCAGTATTTAAACTATCATTAATCAATGAAAATAAACTTGCTGCAGGAGCATATAATTTACAATTGAAAATAAAAGATGGGAATGGTCAATATGCCGACTTTCAGAATCAAAAATCAGTAGTTGTGCTTGGCGGAGATGCCTATACTCAAACGTTGTTTGACTCACTTTCTGTACCTCTTTCAGAAAGTTGGAAAGCCGGCTATTTAACGCTCGAAGCAAAATTATTTCAAAAGAATCTTGAAGTTGCGAATGGTACCGAGCAGGTTTTATTAAAAAATCCGGCTTCATACGCAAAAGATATTGCAGAAAAAAAGATTGTTGTTTATCAGTGGCAATCGGCTTACGATGTACTTACCGAAGCAAATGCCATTGTCGGGTTATATTCCGGTAAAACTCCAAAACCGGATGTAATATTGGCATCAGGACAGCCCCATTCAGAATCACTTGACCAAATGATAAAATGGGTAAAAGATGGTACAACTTTAGTACTTAAATTTGACCAAAGATGGGCAGATTTATTGTATCAAAAACGTATTTTGAAAGAACCGGTTACCTATTGGGGTGGTAAACAAAAACCTTATTGGAACGGAAATGGATGGGGCTATTTGGAGAAATTCATGGGTAATCAGGCCAACCAGGGAGTAAGCTGTATCAGCACCAACAGCTGGGAAGCACCGTCCGACCCGGTAGGATTTGAACCATTTGTTTCCAATTACAGTCAAAAAAGTTTCGGTGTCTTTTTCTGGCGACCCGATAAACTACTGACAATTGCCGGAGCAATATCGCTTGGTAAAGGTAAAATCCTGTTAGCTCCATCTTATCCTGTAGATGATAAAAATGCTTTTAATGATTTGTTGTTTTTTAATATGATTTCAGGTAAATAGCAAGTATTATGTTTATAGTTAATATCGAAATTAATAGAATAAAATTAGTAATAGAATTAAAAAATAAATAGGAATGAAAACCAAATTAATCACAGTTTTAGCAGCATTATCTCTGACACTCGGAGCGATTGCAAAAAATGAAACAAAAAATAAAGTCACATTAACTCCCACACCACCTATGGGATGGAATAGTTGGGATTGTCTCGGGTTGGATGCCAACGAAACTCAGATTAAAGCAGTTGCTGATTATATGACTGCCAACTTGAAGAAATATGGTTGGGAGTATGTGGTAATTGATGCCGGTTGGTATCACCCAAAAGATATTAATACAGCTAAATCGAACACCTATAGACCAGTACAGAATCTTGATAAATACGGTCGTTTAATTCCTGATACAGTAAAATATCCATCTGCAAAAGGTGGTGTTGGGTTCAAAGCATTGGCTGATTATATTCATAGCAAAGGATTGAAATTTGGGATTCATGTACAGCGAGGAATTCCCTGGAATGCTGTTGCCTATAATACTCCGATTAAAGGAACAGGTTTTTTTGCAAAAGAGGTTGCTAGTTTGACAGATACCTGCAAATGGTCGCCCATAATGAAAGGGGTGGATTTGACTAAAGCCGGAGCGCAGGAATATATCAATTCGGTATACGAGCAATATGCTGCTTGGGGTGTGGATTTTGTAAAAGTGGATGATATGTCCTATCCCTACCATAAAGCTGAAATAGAAGGTGTACGTAAAGCAATCGACAATTCAGGAAGAGCCATTGTATATAGTCTATCACCAGGCGAATCGCCAATTTCTGAAGCAAAACATTTGGCCGAAAACTCAAACTTATGGCGTGTTTCGGGCGATTTTTGGGATGGTTGGAAATACTTGAAACATCAGTTTGAACTGCTACGCAAATGGGATAAATTTGACGAGCCCGGACGTTGGCCTGATGCTGACATGCTACCCATTGGTAAACTACGCAAAACAGGTGGCGATGCTTGGATTGCTTCGTTATTGGGTAAAACCATTGCCGAAGTGACTGATGAATATTCGCGTTTTACCGATACCGAAAAATATACTTTGATGACGCTCTGGAGCATTTTTAAATCACCTTTAATTCTGGGCGGATATTTGCCCGAGAATGATGCTGTTACAACCAAACTTATTACCAATGCCGAAGTAATTGCAGTAAACCAAAAAGCCATTCATCGTAGGGAACTCAGAAACGAAAACGGACTTGTTGTATGGACTTCAGAAGAGCAGAGAACAGGTGCTAAATATGTGGCCATGTTTAATTTGAATGATGGAAAAGCACAAAAAATAAATATTTCGTGGAAAGAATTAGGACTACATGGCCAATTAAAAGTTCGAAATCTTTGGGAGAAAAATCTGATTGGGGAATATTCAAACAAATATACTGCCAATGTAGATGCTCATGGCTGTGTCTTTGTACGGATTGGCAAATAATATTACTATGCCGGTTACTAATAGAAATTGGGGGTTTGATAAAGACGGGAAAGAAGTCTTTCTTGTTTCCGTTTCAAATGCGAATAATAAGACGGTTCAAATTACGAATTACGGAGGAATTATTACCTCATGGCTGGTGCCCGACAAAAACGGTGATTTTGTTGATATCGTTCTAGGTAAAGATAGCTTTGAGGATTATCTGGATAATCCGGCGTATATGGGATGCATTGTGGGACGTGTTGCCAACCGAATTAAAAATGGTCATTTTTCGTTGAACGGAAAAGAGTATCAGTTGGAACGTAACGATGGTGAAAATCACAATCATGGTGGAATAAATGGGTTTAATAAAGTGGTTTGGGATAGCGAAAGTTTTGAAAATGAGGCTGATTGTGGTGTTGTTCTCAGGTATTTAAGTCCGGATGGGCAAGAAAACTATCCCGGCAATCTACGGGTTACTGTAACCTACACTTTTACCAATAAAAACGAACTTATTATTCATTATCAAGCTGAAACAGATAAACCAACGGTGGTAAATCTAACCAATCACAGCTATTTTAATCTGAAAGGGGAAAACCAGGGCAATGCTTTGGATACTTTACTAAAAATTAACAGTATTGAGTTTGCGGAAACAGATGCCCAATATATATCGACAGGCAGAATATTACCTGTAAGAAATACAGTTTTTGATTTTACTGAATTCCAAAAAATAAGACAAAATATTTCCGAAATTGCTTTTGGATATAATGTAAATTTTGTGTTGAAAAATTTTGGCGATATAACAATACCGGCTGCTATTGCATTGGATGAAGCTACAGGGCGGACACTCGAAGTTTTTACTACCGAACCCGGTTTACAACTTTACACCGCCGGTTATATGAACAACGAGAAGGCAAAAAATGGCGAAATTTACAATGCGTTTGCTGGTTTTTGCTTAGAAACCCAACATTTCCCTGATGCACCAAATCATCAACATTTCCCATCTATAACTTTATTGCCTACGAAAAAAATTGAATCGACGACAATTTATAAATTTTCAAACAAAAACATCATCTGATTCATCGATTAATAAAATAGAGATAATCAGTTCCTCTTTTTACTTTCAACAAGAAAATAAGACAATTCTTCTACCTTTTTCAAACAATTATTATCAAACCCGATCTTCTTTAGGTTTATATCTTTGTAATTGATTATTTTCTTCAAATTTCAATTCTTTCAAAAATGAAAAAATTCAACAATGCCTATATTTTAGGCATATCTATGGTTTCGGCCATGGGTGGTTTACTATTCGGTTATGACTGGGTAGTAATTGGTGGTGCAAAACCATTTTACGAACGTTTTTTTGATATTGCTTCTAACGCAAATCTTCAGGCATGGGCAATGAGTTGTGCATTGATTGGTTGTATTGTTGGTGCGATGGTCTCTGGTATCATAAGCGATAAGTTTGGTCGAAAATGGCCATTATTGGTTTCTGCATTTCTTTTCACGATTGCTTCACTGGGAACAGGTGTGGCCGACACTTATCTAATGTTTGTCATTTTTCGAATAATTGGTGGAATTGGCATTGGATTAGCTTCAGCGCTGTCACCCATGTACATTGCCGAAGTTGCACCATCACATTTGCGTGGACGCTTTGTTTCGTTGAACCAAATGACCATTGTAATCGGGATATTGGCAGCACAAATCATTAATCTAATCATTGCCGAAAAAGTTCCGGTAGGAGCTACCGACGAATTTATTCGGGCTTCATGGAATGGGCAGCTTGGTTGGCGGTATATGTTTTATGCATGCGCATTTCCTGCCGGAGCATTCTTTTTACTTACATTTTTCCTCCCCGAAAGTCCTCGCTGGCTTATGAAAGCCGGTAAAGCAGACAAAGCATTTCCCACCTTAAAAAAAATCGGAGGCGAAGAATTTGCACGCGAAGAAATGAGCAATATTCAAGCTACACTTGATGATGTTTCCGAAAAGGTTGATTTTAAAGCTTTGTTCCAACCAAAATTCCGCAATGTGCTGCTTATTGGATTAGTTCTGGCTGTTTTTCAGCAATGGTGCGGTATCAATACCGTTTTTAATTATGCCGAAGAGATTTTTACTGCAGCCGGTTATGGTGTAAGTGATACCTTGTTTAATATAGTGATTACAGGAAGTGTGAATCTTATCTTTACATTGGTGGCTATGTTTACTGTAGATAAATGGGGACGCAAAAAACTGATGGTTCTTGGCTCTGTAGGTTTGACAATAACCTATTTATTACTTGGAAGTGCATTTTATTTCCACATTAAAGGAAT
>CAIQOG010000063.1 GCA_903873355.1 uncultured Bacteroidales bacterium | reverse complement strand
TGATAGTTCATGGCATATAACGCTTTTATTAAGGCAACCAATTCCTCAGTTGGTGGTTATTTCTTTCAGGCGGAGACTTTGTGATTATTATACTGGTCAGTATTGAAATCAGGATTGTATATAATCAAAGTAAATACAGTTGACGGAAAAGTAATTGCTGACAAGATTATACACTTATAATTTATAACGAATTTGATGTCGTTTATGGCTGTGGTTTTCAGCTCAGTCGATACTTATAAATAAAAGGAGCAGAAATTATCTGCTCCTTTTGCTTTTTTTAAAACTAACTCTCAAAGGTGCTACGCACACTTTGAGGTTTCCTGAGAAACCTTTTGGGATGTGAAACACCCAAAGGAGTTATTATTATTTTCTTAATACATTTCTTATTTCATTCCAATGATTTTTTGTTTCTGAATACATTCAGGAAGCTGTATATTTTTCGATTTTCCTGTGATTTTCACTACCTCAACTAATGAATCCGGATAAATAAAATCTTTCAAATCAAAATTCTTTACATTTTGAAGTGTCAAAGCAGCACCAACTTTTGGGAAAATTTGGATATTTTTAAACTTGATTCCATCCGACTCACTTAAAACTGCACCATATTCCGAAGTTATAATAGCATTTTCTACATTGATATTGGTGATGTTCATTTCAGGCAAACCATTAAAGAACATTGCTCTGCGGGCATTTCGGGAAACAATATTTTTTACATATATATTTCGGAATGATGGTGTTTCAGCAGTTACAGTGGGTATAACCTGATTGTTTGTTTGTACCTCATCTCCTTCTTCCAGGGATTCTGAAGCCGATTTTCCGCCATAAAATAAATCGAACAGGAATGAATCAGTCACAATATCAAACATATAAATATCACTGATATAAATATTTTCGACTAAACCACCACGTCCACGGTTGCTTTTGAAGCGTAAACCAACATCGGTTCCCAAAAACTGACAATTCTTAACTGAGATATTACGAACTCCGCCTGACATTTCGCTCCCAACCACAAATCCACCATGTGCTTTGAATACTTTACAGTTGTCAACAATTACATTTTCAGTGGGGCGACCACGCTTACGACCTTCTTCGTCTTTACCCGATTTGATGCAAATTCCATCATCTCCAACATCAAAATTGCTGTTTACCAACAGAACATTTTTGCAGGATTCAATATCAATTCCATCACCATTTTGAGCATAATTTGGATTCCGAACAGTTATATGATCGACAATCAGATTTGTACAAAGTAATGGATGAATATTCCAACTCGGAGAATTTTCAAACAAAACACCCTGAAGAAATACATTCTTACAATCTACAAAACTAATCATTACCGGACGTAGAAAATCCTTGATTTCTAACCATTCAGAGTCTGTCAGCTTCTTGTTGGGTACATTCATGTCACTCATTGACTGACCTTTTAAAGAACCCGCTGATGGAAACCAATATGTAGGGTCTTTAAGAACACCTCCAGATTTAACGACCTTTTTCCATTGAGATTCTGTTACTTTCGATTTTTTCAAAGGTCGCCATGATTCACCTGAACCATTTATAGTTCCTTCTCCTGTAATAGCTATATTTTCGGCATTGTGTGCTGATAACGGTGATTGACAACGCTTGGTTTCCAACCCTTCAAAACTGCCGGAAACTATAGGATAAAGTTTAAAATCCGGTGAAAATAAAATCAGTGCACCTTTTTCCAAGTGCAGGTTGATATTTGATTTAAGAACGATTGGGCCCGTAAACCATACGCCGGCAGGCACATTCAGTTTACCACCACCTTTTTTTGATAACGCATCAATAGCTTTGCTAAAAGCTTCTGTGTTAAGGGAAACACCATCCCCTTTACCACCAAAATCAGCAACTGAAACAGTATTATTTTTAAAAACAGGGACTTCAACTTTCGGCATTGAAAATGGAAGATTTTCATACAGATTGTTGTAATCGTTTTTAGCCATAGCAAAGGACGAAACCAGAATCAAACTCACAACCGAGAACAATATCTTTCTAAATAATACCATTTCTTTTGATATAAAAAATTTTAAACGTAAAGGATGAATACTACCAACGAAGGTCTCCTGCAGTACCCTTTCCTGCAAAATTTGTATCTTTAAATGTGAAATCACCACTCAAAGGATTATTCCATAATGCGGTAGATAATCCTGAATATGCTGTCATTTTCGATTTTATAGATGTACTTGTAAGTCCGACAGGAATTGGATCATCAACATAATCTGTAGTATAATAACTGCCGGTTATTGAAATAGTTGTCCCCGCAGTATATCTCATTCCGTTTGCCCCTATAGTAGCACCGGAACTTCCAAAAACTGAGTTTTTAACGGTTACTCCTGTTCCTGAGAAAACTGTGGTATTTAAATCCAACAAATAACGTGCTAATGCAGGGTCTTGCATTCCCTGATTGATATTACAATTAATAATATTGACAGAACTCATAGTAAATCCTGTTCGGGAAACGAGTGAATTTTTAAAATTATAAATTGTGGAATTTGAAAAGATCACATTATTAAATAAATCGTTCGTATTTGAGTTTACAATTGAATATGTAGCCGACAAACCTATATCGTTAATTATACAACCGTTTATCGATAAAGTATCAATTTTTTGTGATACTCCATTTTTTAACCGGAAAGTAGTATTTGCAAAATTTCGTAGAATACAGTTGGTAAACGATAAATTTGAAACACTTGATGCAGTACCATTATTGAACATGTACTGAATTTTTGTGTTAGAAATATTGTTATCAGGATAACCTGTAAAATCGATATTCTCCATCCTGATATTACTTATTGGGGAAGTACCTAAAGTAAACATAACTGCAGTTGATAAAGCGCCAGTTGACAGACTAACAACTGGACGATTTGTAGTAGAAAGTCCACGTAATTTTATATTCGTATTAATGATCATTGATCCTGTACCCATTGTAAATGACGCATTACCATCTAGTAGAATAACTTGTCCTGAGGTTGCGGTACTAAGTGCGGTCTGAAGATTATCACCAGAGTGAAGTATCACATCTCCTTCAACAAGCCCAGTTGTAACTCCTCTCTGTATTGTTCCATTGAATATCGCGATATTCCAAATTGAATTAGTTAAGCCGGATATCACCTTTTCTCCTGCAATAGCTTCAACTGAGGATATAGGATAAACTGTTCCGGAAAGAGTTAAATGCGTGGCATTTGCACCCGGTTTCCACTTAATATCCAGGGTATTTGCTGCAGTCATATAGGCATTATAGGTATTTCCGGTATTGTTTTTTATTCCAAATCCGGAAAAAATATTTTCTTTAGGTGTTTTAAAGGTTAGAGTAGCATTGAATTTTGAATTTTTAGTCGAATCAGCTGCATTTGCTCTAACCCTCGCATAAAAGGTTACATCTCCAGCAAGTTCCTTGGTATATGACAGGTCTGTTGTGGTTACACGAAAAGCCGGAATCACGAAATTTACACTATCGGGAGCTACTTCCAACGTGTATGAAGCAGCACTATCTACTTTAGCCCAGCTGAGAGTTACCATTGTACTATTCATTGTTGCTGTAAAATTGATCGGACGGAACAGGTATGGCAAACTTTGTAAATTCAGTTCCTCCGTGCAGGAGTTGAGGAATCCCAACACTCCGATAAAAGTAAGGATTGCCACAAACGATATATTTTTTTTAATTCTTTTCATCTTGCAATAATTTAATTATTAATCGATTATAAATCTTCAATTTAGCCAATTTTAATTTCCGTATCCGTAATCATTTCTTAGCATACCATTGCTTGTAAGCAAAATCTGATTCATAATTGGAAGTAGTTGGTATTTGTCAGGATCACCACAATAAAGATTTGTAATAAAGCCATCGCCAAGGTACAATTCTGAACCACTCGTACCTAAAGTCCAAACTTTTTTTGTCCAGCCTCCTGTTGGATCAGTGATTGTTTTATCATCGGTTTCACCACGGTTGAGCCCATAGACTATAATTACACGTTCACCGGTAGTGACTGTATTGTCGACTGTCCATTTATAGTAAATTGTGCCGGGAACAGTTGCATAATCACCCAGCCCATCGCGAAGTGCTGCAAGATTTGCTTTAGTTTTTTCAATACCTGATTTAAGTTCACCCCAACGTTCCAAATCATATTTACGGATGTTTTCACCACATAATTCGAAAGCTCTTTCTTTTTTGATATTATCCAAAGTCAATGGGAGATCATAAGGAGAAGCACTTGTTAATGGTTGATTGAAAGCTCTCCGACGTACCATATTGAAATATTCTGCACCTTCTGAACCATTTAGGAATAAATCAGCTTCGGCAAACATTAAAAGAACATCAGCATAGCGAAGAACAATTGGTGAAACACCATCATCTGTCCCGGTAATCGGTTTCTTTACCCATTCGGCACGCCATTTTGCAATATTAAAGCCTGTAATTCCAGATGATACCTGTTGTTCCATCGCACCCGGAACAATTGTACTTTTTGCTATTTTATATGGAACTACTGTTATATCACGTCTGAGGTCATTTACATCATAATCATAAAAGAAAGTAGGCATTATTTTGAATTGACCACCAATTGTTGATAAATTATTTTTACCGTCGGCATCGCGGGGAAGTCCGAGGTTATAAACCATACGACCACGAGTACCCATAAAGTAAGGTAGTTGCCACATAGTTTCATGTCCATGTTCAATACTGTCCTGGCATTGACGATAAAATATATTTTTAAAACTGGAACTAAGTTTATAATGTCCATCTGAAATAATATCCTTACAGGCATCCCGCGCAATTGTATATAGTTCTACTCTTCTTGCATCGGAAACTGTAATTTTTATTTCTGAATTATCAGTACCTGCAATTGGACGCATTGAATAACCTGCTGCCGACAGACATATACGGGCAAGTAACCCTCTGGCTGCATCTTTTGTAATCCGTTTTGTGGTTTGTGTATAGCCACTTGCACCCGGAGCATAAAGCAATTTGGTTGATTCCTGAAGGTCTTTAATTATCTGATTATAAATGGTATCACGATTTGTTTTAGCCAAATAAATATTTGACTCTTTCACAGGTTCGAAACGGGCAGGAACATCACCCCACCATTTAATCAAATCATAATAGAAATATGCACGTAAGGTAAGAGCTTCACCTAACAAGTGTCCCATATCGTTCCCTTCAGCAGGATTTCCAAATTTTCGAATACCTTCTACAGCCAGATTACAGCGTTCGATGCCCTGATATATGCGGCTCCAGGGGTTTGCTGCATCGGAATTATTATAACCTTCACCTAAAGATTTATTAGCATAATAAAGAGCAAAATAATCATCCACTTTAGTTACAGCCAATGCTCCTGTTGAAGTCCATCCTGAACGAAATTCAATATCAGTGTTGGTGCTCATTTGTAACCAAAGTCGGTTACGGTAGGAGTTGTTTTCACCAAATATATTGTAAATGGCAGCGATACCCTGATTAGCTGAGTCAGGTACTGAAAAGACATATTGATCGCTTAAATATGAATTACTCGGAACATTCAGCAAATCATTACATGAAGTTGAAAAACCAATTATTGTAATGCCGATCAATAGTTTTAATATACTATATTTTTTCATTTTCATAATATTTTTTAGAATGTAATGTTAACTCCTATATTGTAAGAACGACTCTTGGGATATGCAGAATAATCTACGCCCGGTGTTGCCGGTGTTGAACGACGTGTATCAACTTCGGGGTCATAACCGGTATATTTAGTCCAGGTATACAGATTATAACCGGAAGCATAAACTCTTAATTTCTGTATAAAGAATTTTGTTGAGACTTTCTTTGGTAGGGTATAACCAATTGTAAGATTGTTGAATCTCAGGAATGAACCATCTTCAATTGCCCAGGAGGTTGTAGCATAACGACCGGTAGGAGCAGCCCACATGGTGGCATTGGTATTTGCAGCTTCAATCATAACCGGGTCAGCCATTCGTAAACCTGTTTTCCAGTCAATCTGAGTATAGGTAACGTCTCCGCTTGATAACATATTCCGGTATTTATAATATTCTGCCGACAGTTCGATTTTTGTTGCATTATATATTTGATTCCCATAAACCCAGTTAAAGTTGGCACTTGCATCAAATCCCTTGAAAGTTGCTGTCAGTGAGAAAGCACCAAAATGAACCGGATTAGTATTCCCGATTAATGTTTTATCATTTAAATCAATTTTTCCATCGTTATTAGTGTCTTTTAATTTCATGGCACCAGGGCCCCAGCTTAATCCGGTAATTCCACTGTTATCCACCCATTTATTGCCATTATTATCGGAATATACTTTTGTGCCTGAAGTTGCATCGACATTAGGATATTTCAATGTATTTACTGCCCAGGAAGTTCCGTTCCACATAAAATCATCTGCTGCATACCAGCCATCGTTTACAAAACCATAGATTAAACCAACCGGCTGACCAACTGAAACAGTATAACTGTTTGACGCTTCACTCCAGCTTGTCCAGGCTTCATTAAATGTTGATTGTACACCGTTTCTGAGCGCTAAAACACTATTTGTGTTTTTGCTTACATTAACCGAGCAACTCAGCGTGAAATCCTTTGTCTGAACAAGTTCAGCATTAAGTGTAAGTTCTACTCCTTTATTTGAGGTAGAGGCAGCATTTTGCCACTGATCGGTATAACCAACTCCACCAAGATTAACTTTCATAAGTGCATCTAAGGTCATGTTGTCATAAAATTCAACAGAACCATTAATTCTTCCTTTGAAAAACCCGAAATCAAGTCCTATATTTTTTGTAACGGTAGTTTCCCATTTTAAACCGGCATTTGCAAGGGTTAGACCGGTATAACCCATTTTATTAAACAATGTTGGGTCAAGATAACTCGGGGTTTGAGATAATTTGTAAGTACGTATAAAAGCCGAGTTATCTATATTATCATTTCCGGACTCTCCGTAACCACCTCTAAATTTCAGGTTTGAAAGCCACGATTGAGCCTCCTGCATAAATGATTCGTCAGAAATTCGCCATCCTAATGATACGGATGGGAAAAATCCCCACTGATGACCACTGGCAAATTTGCTTGAACCATCGGCGCGCATCGTGGCTGAGAGCAGGTATCGGCCTTTATAATCATAATTTAAACGTCCAAAATAGGAGAATAAACGATAATCAGGTTCAAAGAAAGGATATGTAGGGCGTGCTGTTCCTGCCTCTATATCTCCCCAGGCTTGTTCTGCTTTATAATCACGAGGAAATTGTTCAAGGTCATGAACAAAAGTGCTGTATGTTCTGATAAGGGTTTCCTGACCCAAAACTGCATTCAGGTTATGTCCCTTTATAAAATTGTCTTTTTTGTAATTTATGACATTCGTGTTTTGCCAGGTTGTTCGGTCGGAATTAGTAATAAAAACCACAGGGGCAGATAAATTATCTGATCCTTTCAACGCACCACCTTCGCGTACGAAATAAGAAGTCAAACCAAAAAATCTGTTATCACCACGATTAGCTTTTGTATATCCGAATGTAGAGTTTAATGACAGATTTTTAAGGAAATGAATAGTAAAACCGCCATTCATACTAAAATCGGTGTTCTTTTGTTTTCGGTTATTGTCCTGAGTGGCCTCGATTGGAGAATAAAGACTTGCAGTTGCATCGGCGTCATCATCCTGAGAAACTAAATTTTTAAGTGTAATAGGGCTGTAGACAACAGCGCTTTTAACACGCGAATCGCTGGTTGACTTTTCCAAACCGGTTTGGTCATTTGCACCCGAACCATTGATATCTGTTCCTGCATAACGGGTTGTAAATGTGAGGTTCAACCATTTGATTGGATTATACTTTAATTTAATGCTGAAATTATATCTCTGATAATCGGACATATACATAATTGCCTTATCGTATATATAACTCATCGATGCATTATAGCTGAATTTTTTATCACCACCACTAACTGCTAATGAATGGTTTTGAGTAACACCTGTTCGTCCAAATGTTTCTTTTTGCCAATTGGTAGGAGTGTAGTAATTGTACAAATCGATGTCATTGTAACTTCCAAAATAAGTTTCATATTCACTGGCTACTTTAGTTCCACCACCCCATACAGCTCTTTCATATTGTTTTTGTGCAAACTGATAAGGACTAAGAACATTAAGCATTTTGGTGACATTTTTTATCCCGGCATAACCGTTATAGCTTATAGATATTTTACCCTGTTGTCCTGATTTTGTGGTAATAAATATAACACCGTTTGCACCACGCGAACCATATATGGCAGTTGATGACGCATCTTTCATTACATCGATTGATAGAATCTCAGAAGGTGAAATATCTTTTATATCATCTTTTGCAAAACCATCGACTATATAAAGCGGAGTATTGCTTTGAGTAATTGAGCCGCCACCACGAACACGGATTTTAATTTCAGCATCCGGAGAACCTTCAGTGGTTGTAACCTGTACACCTGTGAGTTTTCCGGTCAGAGCTTCTGCTACTGAAGATACAGGGATGTCCTTTAATTGTTTCTCACCAACCGAGGATACCGATCCGGTAAGATCTCTCTTTTTCTGAGTTCCATATCCAATAACTACTACTTCATCCAAAGACTTGTCAACTGGATACAGTGTTATATTAATCGAACCTGATTTAATTGATAATTCCTGTGTCTCCATACCAATGTATGATGCCACTAAGATTTTTCCATCTGAGGGCACATTAATTTTGTATTTTCCATCAACATCTGTTATAGTCGCTGTTTTAGTGCCTTTCACAGTTACTGAAGCTCCGATTATTGTTTCGCCTGACGCATCTTTAATTATTCCGGTAACAGTTTTAACCTGTGCATTTACCGAACTGACTGCAAAAAACACAGCTAGTATAACAAGACCGAAACGATTGAAAAATAGCTTTATTTGTGATTTTGCTTCTTTCATTGTATTTTCATGTATTAAATTATTTTAATTGATTATATAGTTTTACGGTACAAAAATAGGATATTGTAATGGTAAAAATGTTCAAAAATTGACGTATATCGGTGGAATTTTTGACTTTAATCGATAGTTGTGTTAATATATCTCTTTGTTGAACATTGTTTCAAATATAACTGTAGAAAAAGTGTTTTTTTTATTTTATAGAAATAGATTGTCGTATCTGAGGATAAACTCCAAACTAAAAGCGCAACGTAATCACTACGTCACGCTTTCTCATTTACAAACCTTTACCAATTATGAAAAAAAACTACTTTAATACTGCAATTTTCAGCGAACCTGAATTGCATTTTACGATATAAATTCCTTTAGAAAATTGAGTCATGTTTATATTACTGTATGATGAACTAACCGGACTTCCAACAGCATTATAAACCTGTAGAAATGCCTGATTGTCATTACGAACTGTTTGTCCATCAAAATACACACCTTTTAATTTAAGTTGGACTACACCAGCCGGTTCGGTTGTAATACTTACTGCATAAACTTTTGTGTTAATGCCATCGGTTACTGTATAATTAACCGCTGTAGTTCCTGAGGTTGAGAAATTAGTTGCAACCCCCGATGCAGGACTTACTGTTGTTCCAATTCCACTTAATTCTATAGTCGGTTTTAGAGCAGTCAGGTCAGTTCCTGTAGGCAGAACCAACGAAATTGCTGCCGGACTATGAACAATAATTGCACTTGCTGTATCAACTTTAAACGAAGCAATTTCGAGACTTGGTGCTGCAAACTGTGTTCCTGAAAGTAGATAATGTATAGCATTGTCCAGCAATTTCAGACCATCAGCCGACAGGTCATTGAATTTTGTTGATAGCAGACTAATCATCAGATATTTTGAAGTTTTACCGGCACCCAGTCTAACCGAAGCAGGCACATCGTGTATTGCAATTCCGCCTGCAACTTTCCCAATCTGATAACCGCCAATAGTAACTGCTGTAACCGGTTGAATGTTTTTTGCAGTAACCGTATTATAGATGTAAAGACTATCGCTTAATGTAATACCGTCAAAAATCGGATGTGATGGTTGAACTGCAACCAGTCCTTTGCCGGCATTTCCATTGTTAGGTGTTCCCCAACCCCAGCGTGGAGTCGTTCCGGCTGTGTAGAAATAAGATTTGGTATTCAGAATCGGTTTGTCGACAGTCTTCATTAAATTCAGTTCATGTCCTGCTGTTGCAGCATCGCCTCCTGTTAAAGATTCGTGAAGAACGATTAAATCATAATTATCGTAATTTCCTGTAAAGCCAGCGATTGCAGCGCGTTGGGTTACAAGGTATTTCGGACTTGAATTCAGTTGATTCAGTAACAAATCATTCGCATTTGTTACTGTGGTGGCTGCTAAATACAGAACTCGTGTTGCCATTGAATCTTTTACCAGAATAGTGCCGGTGGCAGTAATTTCGCTGCCGGTATATCCTTCCAGTGGAGTAGCTTTCACTATATAAGCATAAGCGCCTGGTGTGGCAGTCGAGTCAATTTTTCCGGAAATTGTACAACTGTCGTTTTTATAAGCTGCAGTTATTCCTGATGGTAGTCCGGTAACTGTCGCATCGGTTGCATTTTTTAGTGTAAATATAATATCAGTAATTTTACTTCCTGCTTTTAAACTCTGGCTTGAATTTGCTGGAACGGTTATTACAGGTGTAGGAGTTGAATACGGACTGATAATCAGACTTCCGGAAATTGAATCACCACCTGTTTCTTTTACTTTCAATTTATAATAATACGTTCCTGCTGTTCCGGTGGGTGGTGTACCACTCAGCGTTATGGTATTGTCTGTTGTGTTTTTACTGAATGAAATACCTGTTGGTGGAGTAGTTATAGTCGTATCGGCATTGTTAGTGTAAAAGTTTGAAATTACATTGTTATTATCAGCCACATTCAGATAGCTGAAAACAACAGGTGTCATAGCAAGGGTTTCCATAGCCGGTGATGGTATAGAACCCGATTTCAGAACAACTGAAGGTGTGGTAGCACCCGGAGTAATGGTGAATCCACTCAAATTCAGATTTTGAGTTGGACTGCCTGAAGTACCCGTGCAAAAGCTTATTTTTACGAATTTTCCCTTCGCAATAATTAATCCTGTTGCGATTGAAGTGCCGCAGGTTGTATTTCCACTTATTGTGGAAGTTATTTTTGTATTGGCTAATGTTACATCATCTACCAGCGTATAAGTCCCATCTTTAGTGTCGGCAACGGATATCTGATAAATTGTTCTTGCTGAGGTCGATCCGGAACTCATTCCATGAACGGTAATAGCTGAAGCTGAAGTACTGGTTAACGCAAGAATAACTTCCTTGAGTTGTACGCGGATGTTGTTTGGACTTACAAAACAGGTATTACTGTTGCTCCCTGTCATGGTTGTAGCATCTACTGCATAAAGAATATCGCCGGTTGAAAAGGTGTAGGATGCAGCACTGGAGGGTTTAGTTGTGAATCTCAATGCAACATCGGCAGCGTAGATAAAAGTAAAACCGACCAGAAACAAAGACATTAAAATTGTTCTCGCCGAAAGTGTAGTTTTTTGTTCCATAATACAAGAATTTTAAGAGTTTGTATTGATTAGTTTAAAAGTCATGTAAAGATAAAATGAAATCTGTCGACGGATGTGGAAAAATAGATTTTTTATGTATAATTTTTGACACGAATAAAAAAAGCAACAAGATTTCTCCTGTTGCTTTTTAGTAAATCTGAAATTTGTCTGTTACATTCTAACTTTAAAGTTACTGATAGAATTTGTTGTTTTTACAGTAATCAGATAAAGACCTCTGCTCAAATCCATTGATGTTTGATTGCCGGAAGTGAGTGATTTGGCAATAATCTGACCATTCATACCATAAACCGTAATTTCATCTCCGGCTATAGTTCCGTTTACAATCAGTTGATTTTTATCAGTATAAACTTTTATCACATTGCTTTCACCGTTTCTTAGTCCGGTAACATTAATATTAGCACCGGTTACAAATGGAGAGAAAGTATCGAATGTGCCTGAGAAAGTACTTCCGCTTACAGTTACAGCCAGATTGTCGACATAAGCACCGCTTACATAATGACCAATTACAGGACTTGAGATTGATTCAACCAGGTTAGATGGTGTCAAAGCAATCAACGTTGACGAAGCAACTGCCGGTGTAATATCCCATTCTTTAGGATTGTAACGCACACCATAAGGTGCTGTTCCGGACAAAGTGCCGTATGCTTTTACAGCAAATGTAGTTCCTGTTACAGGTGTTACACTTACAGGGTCATAGCTGGTTGGCGAAGCACCAACAGGGAACAGTTTTGTAGCACCATCAGCAACTGTTTGATTCAGTTTGCCCGCTCCATCAGTTACGATGTAGTTAGTTGCTGATGCTCCCGAAATAGCAGAAGGTGTTAAATCATTAGCCCCCAAACTTAGTTTTCCGGAGGTAAGAGTCAATGTACTGCTAACAGTAACCGGAGAAGTCAGACTTACTCCTGCAGTATTATTTACAGTCAGGTTTGAAACTGTAGCAGGAAGGTCACTTCCTGTAGCTTGTGCAGATGAACCAACGAATGAGTAATTTGCAGTTGTGCTGAAATTACGGGTGGCAGTGCGGACTGGACCTGTAGTAGGATTTAAACCGGATGTACTACTTAAACTGAAAGTTGCCCCTGAGTTCAGATTAAATGTTCCAGTGCCTGTAACTGCAGCTGTTAATGCTGTATTTGAACAATCCAAAGTGCTTGTAACTGTTATTGAACCCGGAGAAGTTACAGAAATAACCGGAGCAGTAACCGCATGCGAAGGTGTTATATTCAATTTTGTTGCTGTAATTGAACCTCCATTTACATTGATTGTGTATGTTTTTCCAATCGCAACCGTAGTATTTAATGTCGGACCAACTATCAGAGTACCATATACATTCAGAGTTGTATTACCTGAACCAACTCCAGTTTGACTTGAAGTAGTACTAAGACTTCCGGCCAAGGTTAGGGTTTTTCCTGAATTTATTGTTAATGTTACATTATCATTGTCATTTGCAGTATTTTCGGATTGCAAACCAACTGTTCCATAAGTTATAGTTGTGTTCGCATCGAATGTTACTCCAATATTTGATAATCCGGTAACAGGGCGGATTTTATACGGATAAATATTTCCGGAACCGCTTATGACAAGATTTCCTCCATATTCGGTAGTCATCTGGTTAAGTGTATTTGAGGCATTTCCAAAAGTACCATTACAAACTAAGGAAGTTCCAAAAATCTGAAACGTTTGTGCTGTAGCGGCAACAAATTTTCCGCCTGCCTGAATTGTTAGGTTATAACATTTCTGAGTTGAACCCAGGTTAATACTGTCACCTGCAACAATAGTAACATTATCATATTGTCCAGGTACAATACCACCAACCCAGGCTGAGCCAGTAGAATAAGAAACGCCGGCTGAATTTAATCCTGTTGATATAATTTCACCAGCAGTAGCCAATTGGTTAGCAGAAGCAGGGCTTGTAATTAAATAGTTCTCAGTTCCTCCCGAACCATTATATGAATAAACTTTTACATAGTAGGTTGTGGCTTTGCTGAGTCCGGTTATTGACACAGTATTGCTAGCGCCATTATAAACCGCGTAATTACCAGTCCCAATTTGGGTTCCGCTTCCATAAACTGTATTTGGAGCATATGTACCACCATCTGTTGGGTCAGCATCAATCGCGCTGGCAGCTCTTACCACTACCAAACTGTTTGTTCCGTTACCGGCAGTCCAGTTGATATCAAAGCCGGTAGATGTAACATTTGCGAAACTTATCCCTGAAGCCTGTACGGTTGGCTCGGAAGCGAAACTTGGAATAGTTGTAGAAGCGGTAAGTGTAGCAGCTGTAGAGTAATTAAATGCTTTATCAACCGTATAAATTCGGTAATAATAAGTTGTAGATGGTGTAAGTCCCAGGTCGACAAAAGAAGTGTTTGTTCCCAAATAAACTACTTGTTCCCCAGTCGCCACAGAACCACCTACAGCATAAATTCCATTAGTATTGGGTGTAGTTGCAGGGTCGGCAAGTCCACGTACCACCATATAACCACCACCATCTACTCCGGTACCCGGAGCAGTCCATGATATAGTTTGCTGAGTGGCCGCTGCGGCTGCCTGGTTTGGAGATGTTATAGGGTCTGGAACTATGTTGTCAACAGCTCCTGCATACATTACCACATCATCAATATCCATTGCAGCAGCCATTGCAGTTGAAGTACGCCAAGCACATAAATATCCATATTTTGGACTTGGATTTGTACTGTTTGCAGCGGTTGTAGTGCCAGTTACCTTTGTCCAAACACCACTTGTTGCAGCTAGGGGTGTCAGAGCTGTATACGACATCCCTGCAGTTGGGTTTGTGCCGTCTGAACTGGCAGATGTTTGATTAAGGGTTCCACCAGGTGCTGTTGCACCTGCAGTTCTGTAATAAAACTGTACAGTATAGGATGTTCCGCCAACAATTGCGCCTGCAGCAGCAGTTGGAGATTGTAATCTTTTGGTTGTACTTGTGTAATTTACATTTACATATTTACCACCTGTTCGTGGTGTAGCGGACTGAAATGTACCCTGAGCACTTGAACTTGTTGTCCATACAGCACTTTGTACACCAGTTGCAATTGTAGCACTGGTTATTGTACCAGAAGAAGCTTGTCCTTCAAACCCACCATCCATAGGAGAGAAAGTGCCTAAAACCTGTTGTGCCATTAATCCGCCTGATGTAAGCAGAAGAAATAATAACGGCAGTATAAACCGTAATAATGATTTGTTTCCCGAAGAAACATACTGAGAAGAAGTAATTCTTTTCATAAAAGTTAGTTTTTTAATTATTGATAATTGTTGTTTGATTAAAAGTGAAAAGTTGATTAAAGTAAGTATTCATTTCAATCTACAAATGTATATTGATTTTTTAGATAATAATGCGAATTTTATGTTATAAGTTGGTGCGCCAAAAAATTGGACTACCATTTTTAGAATTAACGTGAGTTTGATATAAGATTTTGTTTTTTGACCTCCCCCCAACCCCTCCAGGGAGGGTTTTAGTTCTAGCAATTCAGAAAGAATGGTTTATGTAATAAGGATTATTTACTGTTTCTACCTATATTGCACACGCTGTCTCCTTCAAAAAATATTCTTCCTGTTTACTATAGCTTTCATAAAACAAGCCGGAATAAATCCGGCCTGTTTTAATTCTTTGAATTTTAAAATATCTCAGCAGATATAATATCGAACTGAAATTATTTTGAAATGGATATTTTCAAACTTCCAAAGCTGCTTTTTACAATATAAATACCTCTGTTCAACGAACTAATGTTAATGTCTTTAGTGGTATTTATCACTGTTCTGCCTAAAGCATCAAATATCTGAATGGTTATATTTGCTTCGTTATGAATAGTTTTTCCATCAAAGTAAATTTCTTTCATTGACGAACCGCTCAGACCTGTGAATATCCCTGTAATAGTTGCCACATAAACTTTTGTATTTATTCCATCGCTTACCGTGTAGTTTTGTGTCTGATTGTAGAAACTCTTTTCAACACCCGAAGCAGGATCTACGGTTGTTCCAGAAGGTGCAGCAAGCACAATAACTGGTGATACATGATCCAGATTCACATCGGTAGTTTGCAGGGTTATGGTATTTGCCACATTGTCGATAGTTGCAGGAAGACCGTTTACTGTAAATGAACTGATTTCCAGACTAAGCGGAACAAATTGAGTTCCCGTAAGTAAATAGTTAACCGCGTTATCGAGCAGTTTTAATGCGTCTGCTGTCAAATCGTTATAAGCACCGTTCAACAAGCTTATCATTAGATATTTAGATGTTCCTGAAGTCAGACGTACTGAAGCTGGTACATCATGAATAGCTACTCCACCTGCTACTTTTCCAATTTGATACCCACCGATGGTTATGGTAGTTGGTTGTATGTTTTTTGCTCTCCATGATCCATACATATACAGACTGTCGGTAATTGTAACTCCACTGAAAATAGGATGTGTTGGCTGTGTGATTTTAATACCTTTACCATTATTTCCGTTGTTTGGTGTACCCCAACTCCAGCGTCCTGTTGTATAGAAATATGATTTCAGATTCAAAATCGGTTTGTCAACGGATTTAATCAAACTCAATTCATGTCCGCTAACTGCTGCATTACCACCGGTTAATGATTCATGTAAAACAATAAGATCATAGGCATTGTAATTGCCGGTGAAACTTGCCTGAGCATCACGTTTCGTAACAATGTAATTTACACTGTTTGTCAGTTGAGCTAAGAATAAGTCGTTTGAAGTAGTGGTTGCATCAGTGGCTAAATATAAAACATTTTTAGCAGTTAAAGATTTTGCAACAATAGTTCCATTGGCAGTTACATCTGAACCACTATATCCAGCAAGTGCAGTAGCAGTAACGGTAAAAGGATACGAACCGGCAGTTACACCCACATCCACAGTTCCGGAAATAGTATAGATGCCACTGTTATAATTTCCGCTCAAACCGGTTGGTAAACCTGTAACTGATGCACCGGTTGAATTTGTCAATGTGTAAACAATGTTTGTAATTGCATTGCCCGGTATTATTGCCTGAGTAGCACTGCCACTGGTCAATGTTACGGTTGGTGCCGGAGGTGATGCCACAACCACACTTCCTGAAATTGAATTTCCACTGGGTTCGTTTACTATCACTTTGTAATAGAATGTACCTACAGCAAGCGGTGTTCCACTCAAGGTCATTGTTTTAGATGGCGAATTTTTATCAATTGACAAGCCGGATGGGGCAGTCGTAGTTGTAGTATAAGTACCATCAGTGTACCATGCTGCTGTAACATTATTATCATCGGCTACATTTACATACGTATATACCACCGGAGTAAGCGCAACATTATAGGTAGTAGATGCAGGGTCTGAACCTGAAGTACGTGAAATAGTTGGAATTGGTGATGAAATAATTATTGCACCGGAAACCGCACTTGTTACTGTTGCAGGACTACAACTACCTGAAACCACACAATAATAATAACTTGTTCCGATAGTTGCAGTGGATGGGGTATAGCTGTTGCTGTTTGTTCCAACCATAACGTCATCACCCGATGTAGCATTTGATTCGTCTGTACTTTGATACCACTGATAACTTAATCCAGTACCAACTGCCGTAACAGTTAAAGCAGAAGCAATAGTGTTTTGACCATAGCTAGCAGTTGCTGTTGACTGACTGTTTATTGCAGTTGCCGGATTAACTGTCACTACAGCATTATTAGCCATTGCAGTTACACAATATCCACCAGCAGAAGTTGTTGTTACAGTATAGGTTCCGGCTGTTGAAACTGACCATGTTAAAGCACTTCCGGTACCGGCGGTAGTTCCACCTTCGGCAATACCGTTCTTTAATAACTGATATGTAACTCCACTTTGTGAGCCACTCAACGTAATATCAGTGGTCAATCCACCACAAATAGTTGCTGTGCCACTTACAGAATAGGAAGTAGGGGATGTACATTTATCAGAAATATAAAGTATCATTTTCCCCAAATAAGCAGTAGAGCCTGTACCACAGGATAAAGAATATGGAGTTCCTGTTCCTCCCTGTTTAATATTTAATGTTGTGTAGTTTGTATTTAAAGTCGTAGTCGCAGTATAACTTGCCTGACGTTGTAACATAAATGACCTTACACTACTGCCAGCAGGAAATTTTATTACTTGTCCGGGACAATTTATTGTGGCTGTTGTAGCGGTTACAGAAGATGCATTTATTCCCCCATTACTTAATGTTGCAATACTTGATGCGATTGTTATGTCAGCATCTGACCAGCAATAAGTAATTGATTGGTTTGTAGTATTTGACATCCAAATAATAAAAACCGAGTCAATCTTTTCGGTACTAACATCCAGGGTCGTTTTAATAGCGGCAGCAGAGGCATTTAATGAAGGTGTCGCAACACTGCTTGCTACATAACAATTTGTCCAACTTTTAGCAGATGTTGAAGCAGTATTAGTAACAGTTACACTATTGCCGGTAATCCAGGTAGTTCCTGCCCCCGAATAAGTTACTGTACGGGCAGCAAAAACACTTCCGATACTAAATAGAGTAAAAGCTAAAGCAATGATAATTATCAGCTTACTTTTTAATGAAGTAATTTGTTTTTTCATAACGATTGATTTTAAAAGGTATTATTTTAATTGTTTCTTTACAGATTATATCGATACAAATATCGGAGTTAAAATCCGGGTTAATGTTCAAAAAATATCCGAAAAGGGGGATAAATTGACTTTTGAAAAAATTGAATGATATCTTTTATAAAAAACAAATCCCCGATTAATCGGGGATTTGTTTTTTATGCCTGACTCGTTTTAAACGGATCATTATTGAAATACTCAGGAGCATTTAAATGTGCTTCTCCCGGTGCTTTTGGTGGAGTTGATTCCAATTGCAAAGCAATTTCGTTATCAAGCTCAATCCGCTCAATCTGCGGAGCATTGTAGATTTGTTTTTGTGCCATAAAATTCAATTTTTATTTATGAAACCTCTGTCAGCGTTTTCACCGACAAAGGTTTCACTTTTTGTTATTATTTGATAATTACTTTAGTAGTTGCACTCTTACCTGCATTGGTTACTGTTACCATGTAAACTCCCGGTACAAATGTACCAACAGATTTAGAAGTTGCTGTGAGGCGTTGAGATACTAAGCGTTGACCAACTTCGTTGTAAACTGCCACTGATGTATCACCGTTTGCTCCGTTTACCACAATCTGGTTGTTGGCAAGTGAAATCCAAACATTACCGTTTGAGTTCGGATTGATACCGGTTGCTACCGAAGGAGCTTTGAACAATACTGTAAAGCGGGTTTCATTGTTTGCAGTTACATCAGAATAGAAGTTGTAATCTGCAAGAGTCAAATCCTGTTCGTAGTTCAATAAATTATCACGAAGTATAATCTGAGTGCCACTTGCAAAGTTTGCAAACTGAGAAGCTTTGATGCTAAAGTTATTTGCTTCGCCGGTGGTGAAACCTAAAGCAAGTTCTGTTGCATCGTTCACACCATTGATTACCAGTTGCTCACTTCCTGCCAAGGTATAAATCTCAGGCATAGAAGCTGACTCATTCGACAATTTTGGTGAGTCATAGCTATCAAAACCATTCGATGCAGTTGCATTGAAATATACCAACGCCTGATCGCT
>CAIQOG010000062.1 GCA_903873355.1 uncultured Bacteroidales bacterium | reverse complement strand
TTATTCTGCATCCTGCGGAACGGTGCCGAAAAAATCAATCGGTCATAATCGCGCTGAAACTCGCTGCGGTCGTCGTCCCGTTTCGCGTGGTACGATTCCTGTCCGAAACGCTTGGTGGATAAAAGTTGATTCCAGTTCATTCTTTATGAGTTTATAAAGTTCATCAGTTCGTAAAGTTCTTAAAGTCAGTTCAAACCACAACTTTTTACTTTATGAACTTTAAAAAACTTTCTACTATTGCGGCATATGATAATTTTTCAATTCTTTTCTCAAATTCTTACTTTTCCCATCGGTTACTTTGTCCATCCACGCCCAAAATTTATCGCCGTGATTCATTTCTTTGGTGTGACAAAGTTCGTGAAGTATCACGTAATCAACTAAATGTGCCGGTAACAGCATCAGATAAAGCGATAAATTGATACTTTTTGCCCGCGAACAGCTTCCCCAGCGGGTTTTGCTCGACTGAATCTTCACGTCCGAGAAAGTAAAACCATATTTATCGGCTAATTGTTTGGTTCGTCCGGGCAAAAGTCTTTTAGCTTCCTTCCGCATAAAATAGCTGATTCCGTTCCAGAAAAACTGCTGATTTTCGGTTGTTGTGCAGTCTGTTCCCGACGGAAATTCAATGTTCAACGTACCTGCTTTAAGCGAGAAATAAATGTTTTTGCGACTTACCGGCTTAGCTTCAACAGTAAAAGTCAGTGTTTGCAGTCGGGATTTTTCATCTATCAGGATATTTCGTTTTTCGAGACCTTTTTCGATTTTCTCCTGCTTCTGAATGAGTTTGGCACGAATGGAATTGATAAACTTCATTGCGTCACTCTCAGATGCCCGTGGTGACATCGATACTTTAAGACCGTTGCTCAGAATCCGCACACGAATATGCTTCGACCGTTCATTTCTGGCGAATTCAATGGTTCCTAATTCCGGATCGGTAAGCATAATTTGATTAAAAACGGTTTAAATCTGTATGATAACAGCACAAAGGTACATTTTTTTTGAGCAAATAATACGGGTTTATTGCCCGAAACGAATAACTTTGCATAAAATTTTGAAAACTAAGCCATCATGATAACTGCAAAAAATATACGTAAAAGCTTCGGTGATTTGGAAGTGCTTAAAGGCGTTGACTTGACCGTGAAAAAGGGAGAAATTGTTTCGATTGTAGGACCAAGTGGTGCCGGGAAAACCACTTTGCTGCAGATTTTGGGTACGCTCGATAAACCAAATGCAGGAGAAGTGTTGGTTGACAATATTGATTTCAGTAAACTGGCTGAAAAACAGTTGGCGGCATTTCGTAATAAACACATTGGTTTTATTTTTCAGTTTCATCAGCTTTTGCCGGAGTTTACCGCACTCGAAAATGTGATGATTCCGGCTCTGATAGGGCGAAAAGACAAAAAGAAATCGGAAGAAAAAGCGAAGGAAATTCTGGCATATCTTCAGCTTACTGACCGCATGGAGCATAAACCCAATGAACTTTCGGGCGGTGAAAAACAGCGTGTTGCGGTAGCCCGGGCATTGATAAATGAACCTTCATTGATTTTGGCTGATGAACCATCAGGAAGTCTGGACTCTAAAAACCGTGATGAACTTCACAAACTGCTTTTTGATTTACGTGATAAATTTGGCTTGACGATTGTTATTGTTACTCATGACAAGGAACTTGCTGCTTTGTCGGATAGAGTGATTGAAATGAAAGATGGGAAGATAATTTCAAAATAAATAATTCCCAATTTCCAATGACGATAATTGGAAATTAAATAATTGGGAATTGAACAATTGAATTGTAGTCCCGCCGGGAATCGAACCCGGATCTAGTGTTTAGGAAACACTTGTTCTATCCATTGAACTACAGGACCGCTTTTGGGAGTGCAAATTTACCTTTTTTTACTGAAATATAAAAATGCATTTGAAGCTAAAGATACCAACAGTGATATAAGTGATTGATTTTCAGTTATGAACTTTAACAGTCAGGTCATTTTCTTTCATTCGTCTTTGGTAAGTTTGCAGAATGGCTTTAAGTTGCAATTCCATTTTACCTGCTTGTTTTATGTCTTTATTGAGCAGGTTTATCTTTTGCATTCGGTCTTGTTTGTAGTTATACAAAGCAGTTGCTTTTTCGCCATTAAACTGAAAAAGATATTCATTCGAATAGAAGCTATAGACTCCATTTTCATCATCTGTTCCAAAAGCATCTTTCGCTTTACGATGAAAAACGTCCGTTCCAAAAGCCACATAGGGCAAATCATATCCTAAAAATCCTAATACAGATGGCTTAATATCAATCTGTTGTGCTATTTCCTTTCTGTACTCAGGAGCAATGCCGGCCGGATAGTAAAAGACAATCGGAACTGCATGTAAACCTATGTCATTTTGGTAAAGAGGTTGGTCGGTGGCATTCGTGTGATCTGCAGTAATCACAAAAAGAGTGCGCTTGAACCATGGCATTTTTGATGCCTTTTCAAAGAAGTGTTTCAAAGATAAATCGGTGTATCTCACACATTTATGAATCGGCAGCGTTCCGTCTTTGAGTTGAGATTTATATTCTTCCGGAACAACATATGGATGGTGTGAACTTGCTGAAAACATGGCAGTTACGAATGGTTCGTGAAAAGTGTTCATCTTGTCGGCAAAGTATTGAAAAAATGGTTCATCCCATATTGCCCACGTACCATCAAAATCTTTATAACGACCATACTCATTCATTCCAAAATAATCATTAAAACCACTTGTTTTGGCAAATGCCCAGAAACCCATTGACCCATTGGGCGCGCCATGAAAAAAAGCTGAATAATATCCCTTTTTCTTCAAATCACCGGCCAGACTAAGTACCTGATTGTTGCCATAATCACCCACGAAATACGGTTCACCAATCCTTGGAATAGAAGCTAAAATTGAAGGAAGTGCATCGATTGATTTTCGTCCATTAGCTATTGTTGTTTCAAAAGTCAGACTTTTACCAATTATTGAATCGAGAAATGGTGTATATCCTTTATAATCTGAGCCTATCAGGTCTTTGTTCAGCGATCCTATATACTCACGACCAAAGCTTTCCATTATCAACACCACCACATTTAATTTCTTCATCTGGCCTTTATTATGGGGATAATAAGCTGTTGATTGAATTCGTTCGGGTTCCGCCAGGTTTTTAAAATAGGAGAATTGAGGCAAACTATTATTTTCTATTGTTCGAATTACTGTAAAAGGGGTATTCAGAATGAATGATGATTCAATCGGTTTGTTTACATATTGATTCGCATTACTGATAGTTATCGGGCGAACATACCGACCTACGCCTCCACGAATTCCAATTACTGTCGAACTAATGGCAATAAGAAAAAAAAGTACTGTAATAAGCCAGTATTTCCAGGGTTGATAATTCTTAATTTTAATTTTCGTTGAATAGAAAGTAAGGTAAAGAAATGGGAAAAAACATAATCCTAATAATACCAACAACCAATTATCAAGCATGGCATCCACAAAGACTTTAAGCAGATTATTCGTGTGTGAAAACTCATGAATAATACTCCAGGTCGTTCTGCGTTGTGAAAACTCAAAGTAAATTGTATCTATAATGTTTAATATCAGGGCAAACCCATTAGTAATTACAAAAATCCATTGGATTAATTTCCGGAAAATATTTGAAGAACGCCATGAAACGGGTAATGGGAAAAATACCAAAAGGATATAAAGCGAATTCACATATAGAATTCCCGATAAATCAAATTGGATTGAACCTTTTAAAAGTAAAAACCAGTCATCCTGATTTATATTTTGAAAATACTTAGCATTATAATACATAAACACAACTCGTGTCAACATAAACAGCATAAACAGTATTAATATGTTTTTTATTACTGCCAAATAGTATTTCCACAGATATGAATTATCCAGTCTGAAATCAACATTCATCTTTGAAATGATTTAAATATATTATCTATTTTGGTTGGCAAAAGTACTTAATTATTACATATATGTGAATATCAGATGAATATTAAATGAAGGAAATTTGTTCAAAATAACACTCATTTGTCAAATTTACCGAATTTTGCTACTTTTGCTGACACGATGATTAGCTTTAATTGAAAGGAAGTCAATGATTTGAAATTTTATTGGAAATGAGTAAAAATAAATTCTTCGTAGTTTGGGAGGGCAAAGAACCGGGTATTTACCGTTCGTGGGATGATTGCAAGCAGCAGATCCACGGCTACGAGGGAGCTGTTTATAAGGGTTTTAGCACTGAAGCAGAAGCTCGCGAAGCCATGGTTTCACCCTGTTGGGATTATATTGGTAAAAATGCAAAAGCCAAAAAACCAACTGTCGAAGAAATTGCCCGTGTAGGAATGCCCAATTTTGAAAGTATATCAGTGGATGCTGCCTGTAGTGGTAATCCCGGCTTGATGGAATACCGCGGAGTTTATACCAAAACCGGCGAAGAAATTTTCCGACAAGGTCCATTTAAAGACGGAACAAATAATGTCGGTGAATTTCTGGCTCTGGTTCACGGATTGGCATTTCTGAAGCAAAAAAACAGCACATTACCGGTTTATACCGACAGCAAAACAGCTCTGGCATGGATAAAAACCAAAAAAGCCAAAACCAAGCTTGATAAAACCGGGAATAATGCTATTCTTTTCGAACTGATTCAGCGCGCTGAAAAATGGCTTGCTGATAATCAGTACAGCACTCAGGTTTTCAAATGGGAAACTGAAGTCTGGGGCGAAATTCCGGCAGATTTTGGACGTAAATAATCTTCTGATTCATTGTTTAAAATAGACAGCATTAAAATGCTGAAGACAGTTGCAAACTGACCTGTTATAAACATATCGAATATTGAATGATATGAATACAATCCAATAAATAATATCAGAAGAGTTAGTCGATTTCGATTTACCAGAAGTATTGGGAAATAATAAATAAATAGAAGCAAAATTAATCCCACTATTCCAAACTCCAAAGTAGTATGAAGGTATTGATTGTGGCTATCAATATTGTTTATTTTTAAAGACCAAACCCGAAAACTCTCAGATTGATATTTGGCTCTTTCTATATCAAATTTCTCCTGTGCATTACTTAGTCCATATCCGAATACCGGTTTTTCTTCAATTAGATAAAATGCGGTTTTATATAAAAATAGTCTCGCCTCTTTTTCTACGGCATCTTTGCTAATTCTTCGATGATGACTTATTGCTCCAAACAAAATAAACGGTATTAATACCAACAAAACAATTGCTGCTTTCCTCTTCCATTTCCACAATTCAATAAATGCGCTTATTAGAATAAGTAGGCAGGCTTCTGTAAACCCTGTTCTTCCCTCTGAAATTAATAAAAAATACATAAATAGAATAAATACAATGAAATAGGATGAAATTATAAACCAAGATGTTTTTTTCCATTCTGTAGTTAAAATATACCATATGCCAATAATAGACAGGTTAAGATAAAAATTAAACATCATGTGACCATGCACATATTTAATCCTGAATTCTTGAAATATATCAGCCCGTAGAGTGTTTGTAATAAACTCTTTAATTCCAATTCGGTAGAAAACTAAATATATAATTGCAATAAAAGATGATATTATCATTGTCTGGAATAAGAGTTTGATATTGTATAATTTATTCAATCCAAATATTCCAACAATTGCAAATCCAAATAACGGTAATCTTCTTTCAACCAGATAATTCACATAAACAGGGGTGTCATCAAACAAACCACTTATTGGCGCTATGAGGAAAAAACCAATTATTGTTATGAAATAAAATGTCTTTTTTTCAAACTGAACGGATTTCCACTTTTTTTCCACAATTAACTCAAGTAAATAACTTATAAAAAAAAGATATAAGCTAACTCTTATAATTACCGAAAATGTATAAATTGATGCTGCAGCAATTGACAAAAAAGAGATAAAATTTATGTAGTTTAATACCGTTTTAAATTGTTTCATGTTTTTTTATATTTTTGTTTCGTAAGGTTGATAATATTCTCATAAAAAGTATTCTGACTCTGATAAAATGTATCAAAAATATATTCATTTCCAGAGAGGTGTTTTTGATAAAAAACAAAAAGTATTCAGCAATTTCGGCTGATGGCATTCGTGATCTAACCAGCCATTTTAATAGTCTTTTTGCAGTATGTTCCTCAAGTTTTACTATTGATTTCTGTATCTCTTTGACAGGTATTTTTCTTTCAAAAACCGGAAGTACGCCTTTCCATTTCTCATAGACACGTTTTATTGTTCTGAAATACTCAGTATCCATTTTACCTTTTGAGAAATGTTGAACACTGATATCATACATCACAAGGTTAGTATAACCTTTCATATATGATTGCATACTTATGTCTATATCGTAACCATGAAATAAGCCAATTGTTTCATCGAATTTAATTTCATCAAATAAACTTCGTTTGCTACAGAGTAACACCCCATCTAATAATACTACCGGCCGCGATTTTTCGTGAAAATCTTTTGGCATTCTGACTATTTCTTTAGGTGTATTTCCGGTTTTGTCAACATGTATTATATTCATACTACGATTCAATGCCCCATAATCGAAAGGTATTTTTAACATCGCATCTCCACCTGCAAGTCCTGCTAATCCGATTTTATTTTCTGAAAGGTGAGCAATAATTTTCTTTCCCCAATTGTTCGTAAGGAAATTAACGTCGTCGTGAATAAAACATAAATATGGAAATTTACTTTGTTTTATTCCTTCATTGTAAGCCGAAAAAATACTAAGTCTGTTTTTTGAGTTATCAACAAAAACTAACTCGTATTCCACACCAATAGTTGCTTTAATATTGTTTGTAAGCAATAAATCAGCCGTTGGTTTTCGTGAACAGATAATAATTGATAGCATAATTTACTTTTTTATCATTGATATTTCCAAAATACTTTAACGCAAAAAAGCATTTTGCGTAGATAGGTTCTTTTCTTGAAAAGCAGTAAATCGTTTCTGTTTTTCCAGAATAGCCCGATTCTGCTAAATCTTGAACATATTGAGCGGTTTGAATAACTTTTTGCGAGTTTTTCAAGCACTTTTCGTTCATTAATCAAATGAGGTGCAATTATTTTGCTGAAGATTTCTACACGGGTTTGGGATTTTTTCATTCGGCTGAATTCGCTATCACCCTTTTCACTGCTGTGACCTATAGCGCCTAATGCATTGTTTTGATGTTGACGATAACCAACCAGAGGCTCATCAACATATTGAATTTCACCAAACTGAGCAGCATGAAAGCCCAACCAGAAATCATAGGGAACATCTGGGCTAAAAGGCAATGCAATGTTTAATAAATCTCTGTCAATCATCATAGTATGACCCGAAATGGCATTAAATAATGCAAAGTTCAGGCAACTTGTTGTTTTCTGTAGATTAATGAAATCTGAAAACCTTTTTTCGAGACATCTCCCTTTTCCATCAATGTATTCATTATCAGAATATACCATTAAACTATCACCGATTGCTTCAATTAGTTTCGAAATTTTTGTCGGATACCAAACATCGTCCTGATCAGAAATGGCAATATACTTCTTTGTTGTAAGGGATAATGCTTTTTGAAAATTTTTTATATACCCTTCGTTTGTTTCGTTTCTGTATATTCTGAACTGATTGTACTGTTTTGCATATTCATTCAGTATTGACCAGGTATTATCCGATGAATTATCATCAATGCACACTATTTCAGAGATATGGAGATAATCCTGTTTTAGTATGCTGTCAAGTTGTTCTCGCAGATAATGTTCCCCGTTATAAGTACAGAGAGCAACTGAAACTTCTGGAAACTTTTCTTGATTCAGATTTTTATTTATTGGCGGTGAAAGAATTGAACCTGTTTTGGAAAGATAATAATCAATAATACCGTGAACGATATAAATTATTTTCAGAAGTTTTTTATTATTGTCGTACATTAAGGTTTTACGTACAAGTCTTTTCCAACGATTCTTTATATTCTTTGCATCACTTGGGAATAACTCGCTCACATATAATACATTACGAGATATGTAGTAGTATCGTACGGGTGAATAATCATCAAATGATTTTTCCACACCGAAAAATCTGATTTTACGTGTCCCGTTGCCAACAAAGTGATTGAGAATAAATCGATTAACCCTGACAATTTTCAAGTTATTCAGTCGAATACGGATGCATAATTCTTCATCAACCCAATCGATAAAAAGTTTCTCATTGAAATAACCGGTTTTAAGCAAAGCTTTAACAGAAAGCAAATTACCGGAAGTCATTGTATAGGGAATTACAGAGTATTTTTCTGTAGCAACATGATTATGAAAATCTGCACGGGAATCAAAATAGGTCGGTGAAAAAATTGCCACATGCTCTATTTCATCAAATTCGTTCGCAACCTGAACGTATTGTTTCAAATCTTGATTTACAAATGAACTATCCTGATCCATGGTTAGAATCCATTCAGCACCATTTTCACGGGCTTCTCTTACGCCCTGATTTAGGGCTTTGGCAATGCCATTATTCTGTAAATTAGGGATATATTTAATTTTAGTTTGATCGTATTCAGTCAGAAGATGAGAATTGTCTTTGTCTGAATTATCTACTATAACAAGAAGTTTAAGATCTGCCAGATAACTATGAATGTTTCTGATATTTTCATTTTCAGGAAAATACCAGACAACCACACCAACCAGATTTTGTTCTGTTATATTGTTCATGCCTCTTGCTTATAAATGCCGTGAGGCGTGTAAGTTACCATGTTACTGTTATTCTCTTCGTAGAGCTTTTTGTTTGGCTTATGGTCAGTGTCAAAATGAACATGATATACGTGAAATATCGTCACCAAATGTTTTTTCGAAATGCAATAAACACCAGTTCTGGCCAAACGCTCTTCCAGGTCAGTGTCTTCTCCTGTTCCCGGATGTATAAAACGTTCGTCAAATCCATTTATTTTCAGCAAATCACTTTTCCAGACCGAGTAATTACAACCAAGCAGATACCTTCGTCGATCTTTCAGAAATATACTTCGAATATGGGGGTTTCGGATACGAAACATATCCTCCATATATGTTTTTTTTCTTCCGAAAACGGTTTGAAAGAAAAGAGGAAACCCAACAAGAAAGTCGAAATATCCGTTTTGTATTTTAGTCAAAGTAAGAGCTTTCGAGATTTTTTCAGTCAGTAAAATTCTCCGACCACTAATGACCTGATGCTGAGCGCGATTTTCAACATGTTCCTGAATAAATCGCTTATGAGGAATGCAATCGCCATCGATGAATATCAGGTAATCCCCTTCAGATGCAACAATGGCATGATTAAGAATTTTATTTTTTTGCCAACCGTTATCTTCCTGCCAAACATGACGTATTATAAAAGAAAAGTTATTCCTGAGTCGGTCAATTTCTTCAACAATTTCTTTTTTCGAACCGTCATCGGCAACTATTACCTCAAAATTTTGATATGTTTGACGTTCAAGAGCAGCAAAAATGAATTTTAAGAGTTCAATTTTGTTGTAAAACGAAATAATCAGGCTAACCGGTTGATTCATATTTATTTAATCACTTTTTGATTAAACCGTTTTTGCAAAAAAAGTTGTTTTCTTTTTGTTTATTTCGGCAAATTTCCATATTTTCATTCTGATCTGTCCAGTTTTCGTGGTGTTGCAGATGATATTGAACAGCCAGATTCCGAAGCGAAACATGTTTATAACCAGCAGCATCAAACCTCCAGGTAAGGTCGAAATCTTCACCTACGGCCGGAAGCTGGTAATCTTCGTCAAAACCATTGATAGCATAAATTGCTTTTTTCGAGAAAGACATATTACTGCCAACTAACTTGTCGTTTTTTCGGATTTTTGGGATAAAACCAAGTAATCCATCCGGTGAAATAAAAAATCCTTCTTCAATAAATTTTGTATTAGCTCTTTTGATAAATAGTTTGCGAAACATTCTTTTTTGAAGATCTATAATTTTTAAGCGTTCACTCAGAAGTTTAACGGTAGTACTTTTATCTAATTTCACTCGTTTTCCTGCCAAAATACTGTTTTCGCCGGAGAATCGTATATGCATTTCAACAAATCGGGGATGAAGCACACAATCACCATCTATAAAAATCAACCAATCGGATTTTGCAGCCCGAATAGCCATATTCATAGCTTGATTCTTACGCCATCCTTCATCTTTCTGAGTTAGGTGCTGCCAGGGTTGTTCGAAGTTGTATGAGTCAACAAACTCCTTTACAGCAGGAGTTTCTCCATCTTCAGCTATTATAATTTCGAAATCTTTT
>CAIQOG010000061.1 GCA_903873355.1 uncultured Bacteroidales bacterium | reverse complement strand
CACTGGAGAGGGTTAGGGAGAGGTCTATGCAAATCATCCATTCCACATCAAGTTCAGCCACCTTCAATCTGGCAGCCGAAGAAATCCTTTTCAACGGGCGCAGGGACGATTTGTTGTTTTTATATGTAAATGAACCATCGGTAATTATTGGCTGCAATCAGGCTATTCGGAATGAAGTTGATTTGGAATTTTGTGCGCAGAATGAAATTCGAATCGTCAGACGCATGTCGGGTGGGGGAGCGGTGTTTCACGATTCGGGAAATCTGAATTTTTGCTTTATTTCCAACAAAACCGAAGGAAAATCAGCGCTAAATGATGAATTTCTTCAACCAATCGTTCGTGTTTTGACCAATCTGGGAATTCCTGTCGGGATTGGCAAACGCAAAGACCTTTGGTTGCAAAGCGAATACAAAATCACCGGCACAGCTTCGCATGTGGCCAAAAACCGTGAGTTGCATCATGGAACTTTGTTGTACGATACTAATCTTGAAGTACTAGAAAATGCGTTAAGCTCAAAAGCACATGAAGAACAGGTGAAGGCCATTGCATCGGTTCGAAGCAGGGTGAAGAACCTGCGGATCTGGTTTGCTGAACAGGGGCAATTCACCCTGGAAGCTGCAGAGTTTTTTGAGTTTTTAATTCGTAAAATTCAGGAAAATTATCAGCAGGAAAGTGTTGAGAACTTGTCGGATGAACTTATTTCACAAATAAATTTGTTGGCCGAAACAAAATATTGTTCGGAAGAATGGACTTTTAAGAAGTAATTCTTATTCTTTTTCCGGTTTTTTTGTTCGGGGAGTTTTTACTTTCGATTCATTTTTGGCAATAAAATCTTTCCATCCTGAATATGCTTTTTCTGAAGTTGGTCGTCCCAACTGCAAAAAATGACAATAAGCTGCTGCCAATCCGTCGGTTGCGTCAAGCTGTGGTAACATTTGATCCTGAGGAATAGACAAAAAACGGCGTAACATATCAGCCACCTGCTCTTTGGATGCATTTCCACTGCCGGTGATAGCCATTTTAATCTTCAATGGAGCATATTCTGTAATCGGAATGTCGCGGTACAGAGCCGCCGACATAGCCACACCCTGCGCCCGCCCGAGTTTTAGCATCGACTGCACATTTTTACCAAAAAAAGGTGCTTCAATAGCCAAATGATCGGGATGAAACTCATCGATTAATGATAACGTTCGGGCAAAAATACGTTGTAATTTGAGGTAATGGTCGGTATATTTTTTCAGGTCAAGCACACCCATTGCCAGCATTTCGGTTTTGTTGCCGTTCACTTTCAGAATGCCATAACCCATGATAGTTGTTCCCGGGTCAATGCCAAGTATGATTTGCTCTTTAGCCATTAGTCAATCAATTCTAGAACTGTAGAAAAAAAACTTACTTCATTTCCAAATGCAGCTGAGCAGCTATTTTGAAAAGCACTTGCATAGTCTTTATGCCAGTTCATAAGCGAGTTCATATCGTCAATGTGGAACTGTACAGAGTAGGAAGTTCCTTCTTCATCCTCGCTGCCAACTATTTTGGTTATCTGAGCTTTGCTGAAACTGCCCGAGTCAAGCATAAACGGAATATGGCTTTCCTTTGTCCAGTTTATCCAGTTGTCGTTTACCTTCGAAGATACTTTGTATGTAGTGTTGAAAATAAGCATAATTACATTTACAATTTATCAATTTACGATTTCAATAGAGATTCGTGGATTTATTTTTTCAACAAAATATGGAAAAGATAGCTGATATTGAAAGAAAAATCTCTAACAAAAGTACTCATAATTTCCAAAACTTCCTTATCTTTGCACCGCAAATTCAAAATCAGTTACGGGGGTTTAGCTCATCTGGCTAGAGCGCGACACTGGCAGTGTCGAGGTGACCGGTTCGAGTCCGGTAATCTCCACGAAAACTGATAAAAAAAGACTAAACGTGAGTTTAGTCTTTTTTTGTTTGCTGAAATTAGACAATCAGATGCGGTACAAACCGGCTTAAATTGTCGGTAATCAAGGTCTTAGTTTCACGGATTCCCATTCCGGCAGCTTCCTGACCAACAACCCAACTACCGATAAGCGGGTAATTGCCATCAAATTCAGGTAGAGGGCAAAGTTCCTGATAAATAAATCCTTCTTCGCCATAATCTCCTTTGGTTTCTGAAATCAGGCTTCCGTTGCTGAAAAGCTGAATGTTAGCTCCTTCGCGCGACAGAATCGGTTTTTTTGCATAGCTGAAACCTAACGACATTTTGTCAAATTCGGTAAATGAAGGGAGCAGATTCTCGTGTCCTTCATTCAGTTTCCACAGTATGGGCAAAATAGCTTTATTAGAAAGAATCATCTTCCAACTTGGTTCAATCCAGAAAGTTTTGTTGCGGTCGGGGATAATATGGTTCCCAAATTCTTCATTCACAAGCCATTCCCAAGGGTAAAGTTTAAAGATATTTTTGATGGTTAGCTCATCCAGGTCGCGAAATTCCTTATAGTCCACATTCCAGCCAATATCCATCAGGTTGATAAATTTCGTTTCGAGTCCGGCCTGGATGGCACAATCGCGCATATATTCGGTGGTGGTAAGGTCTTCCAGATTTTCTTCTACAGCCGAAAAATGCAGTGTGCCATCGTGAAGATATTCTTTCAGGTATTTCCAGTAGGCAATCAGCTTTTCATGAATAGAATTAAACTGGTCGTTGCTCGGGTGAGTATCCTGCAGCCAATACCATTGTACAACCGAAGCCTCAAACAGGGAAGTTGGTGTGTCGGCATTGAATTCTAGCAATTTTGGAATCCCATCTTTCATCGAAAAGTCGAAACGCCCGTAAATGGCCGGTGCATCATTGTTCCAGCTCTCTTCGATATGCGGCACAAACCATTCGGGGATATGAAAGCGTCGGTATAATTTATTGTCAATTACGTATTGAACTGCTTCCTGACACATTTCCCAAAGGTCGTTGGTAGCTTTTTCAATACGGTCGACTTCGCTCATGCTGAACTCGTAATAGACCGATTCGTCCCAATAGGTAGTATCGAGAGTATGAAATCCAAATCCTAGTTCTTCAACTTTCTTTTGCCAGTCGGTGCGTGGCGTGGTGGTTCTTCTTTTCATGCTGTTTTTTACGAAGAAACATGAAAAGTGCTGCTGCCAAAGCCACCACGAACGGTTGCGCTCTTGAACGAGCTGCTACCGATATTCGAACTTTCGTGAATGCCACCCGAGTAATATCCGGCGCGATAATAACCTCCCGGAGTGAAAATTCCATACGGACGGAACACGTAAAATCCGCCAAAATGAGAATGACCTTCGGTGCGTGAATAGCCTGCAGTGGTGTCAGAACGCATATACACCTTGCGGTCGTGGTCGGCTTTATGGTTGCATGACGACATAGCCGTGGCAACCAAAACCAGTTTTATGATTTTCGATTTCTTCATGGCTATTTCACGGTAATATACAATTCATAATCCTTTTTTAGCGTAACGTTTTTGGTTTCACCCTCCTCATTTTCAGCTTCTTCTCTGGCAATTCCCAGCCCTGGAATCGTATCACAATGAATGGTGGTTTTGACTAATATATTATGAGACCAGATTTTGTTTGTGCTAATCAGAATATCCAAACTGTCGTTTAAATGATCCACCTGAATGCTCGTTTCAATAGCTCCGTTCTTTTTGACTTCGTTTACTTTGTCCTCGTTGCAGGACTGAAAAGCAAGTATCGCCATTGGCAAAAGGAAATACAGACTGATTTTCTTCATTTTATACAAATTTTGTAAGTTGATTTTATTTTTCGCAAAGATTGGAAAAATTATTCAATTTAACGAATAATTTATTGCCTTTTTTTTGCTGAATTAAAATAAAAATAGCCACAGATTTTTGCTGTGGCTATTTTTACATATTATACAAATTTTTTTATGCTTTTACTTTTTGAGTTTACTGCTTTATACTTTTCAAAACTTCGGAAATACTTTCAGCAATTCCCTCACTGTCAAGTCCAAGCATCTGATATAATTCTTCGGGTGTACCGTGCTCAATAAAGCTGTCGGGAATGCCAAGTCGTTTTACCTGAACTGGGTAATTATTGTCGGACATAAATTCTAGTACCGCGCTGCCAAAGCCGCCATTAATTACCCCATCTTCTATGGTTATAATCTTTTTGAAGTTCTTAGCCACTTCGTGAAGCAGGGCTTCGTCGAGTGGTTTCAGGAATCGGATATCGTAGTGTGCAAAAGAAGCATTTTGTTCTTTTTCAACCTGTTCAATAGCTTTCGCAGCACTTATTGCCATTGTTCCAATGGTAATTACAGCCAGATCTTTACCGGTTTTCAGGCATTCACCTTTACCAATTTCCATTTCGGTCATCGGTTTTTTCCAGTCTACAATGGTACCTTTTCCGCGAGGATAACGAATCACAAATGGCCCATTTTCTTTAAGCTGGGCTGTGTACATTAAGTTGCGGAGTTCTGTCTCATTGCGTGGAGCTGAAATAGTAAGGTTCGGAATACAGCGCATATAAGCCAGATCGAACAAACCATGATGTGTTGCGCCGTCTGACCCTACAATTCCGGCTCTGTCAAGACAAAATACCACATTTAAATTTTGCAGAGCAACATCATGAATCACATTGTCGTAAGCACGTTGCATAAACGAAGAGTAAATGTTGCAGAATGGAATCAAACCTTCTTTAGCCATTCCGGCGGAGAATGTTACAGCATGTCCTTCAGCAATTCCTACATCGAAAACACGGTGTGGCAATTCTTTCTGCATGATTATCATTGAACATCCACTGGGCATAGCAGGAGTAACAGCAACAATTTTTTCATTATTCAACGCCAGTTTTAATAATGTTTTTCCAAAAACATCCTGAAAAAGTGGTGGAGTTGGGACAGATGGTGCACAGTTTTTACGTTCACCCGTCTCGATATTAAATACTCCCGGAGCATGCCATTCGGTAGCTGAGTTCTCAGCAAATTCATACCCTTTACCTTTTTTTGTAATGACGTGCAATACTTTAGGACCATTGAATTTTTTAATTTCCGACATGACACGAACTAGCTCGTTGACATCATGTCCATCAATCGGTCCAAAATATCGGATATTCAATCCTTCGAAAATATTGTGTTGTTTCGTAAGAGTTGCTTTCAGAGTATTGTTAAAACTAATAATCCGTTCGCGTCTTTTTTCGTTAATGATACCTATCCTCTTAAGTATTTTGTATGTTCTGTTACGGATTTTATTATAAGCTCTGGAAGTTGTAATATCAACCAGATATTGCGTAAAACCACCCTGTATTGGATCAATGGCCATTTGATTATCGTTGAGAATAATCAACATATTATTTTTACTCATTGATGCATTATTCAATCCTTCAAAAGCCAACCCGCCGGTCATAGCGCCATCACCAATAATAGCAACTACCTGTCGATCAGATTCATCCTTAAGAAGTGAAGCTACCGACATGCCTAGTCCTGCAGAAATAGAAGTGGACGAATGTCCAACACCAAATGCGTCGTACTCACTTTCTTTTGGTGTGGGAAATCCGCATAGACCTTTAAATAGACGGTTAGTGTGGAACTGGTCGCGACGACCGGTGAGAATTTTATGACCGTAAGCCTGATGTCCAACGTCCCAAACAATCCGGTCGTAAGGTGCGTTAAAAATATAATGAATAGCCACTGTAAGCTCAACAACTCCTAAACTGGAACCCAAATGCCCCGGGTTTTTTGAAACCTCATCGATTATAAATTGTCTGAGTTCGTCGCAAACAGCAGGTAATTCTTCTTTTATAAATGTTTTTAAATCAGTGGGTGAGTTTATATTGTTGATATATTGAAAGTCTTGTTTGTCCATAGCGTTTTAGAAAATAGATTGCAAAAATAATACAAAATAGCATTGTTTATACTTTTCGACTGTTATATATTTAAACTGGTGAATGATTTATATAACGTATATTGAGTGAAATTGCTCATTTTATTATGATTTATAATTTATAGAT
>CAIQOG010000060.1 GCA_903873355.1 uncultured Bacteroidales bacterium | reverse complement strand
GTTTCCATTTAATTGAGCTACATTCCCGATTACACCACCTGTTGGAACAGAAACATCACCATATACGTTTAAGTAATTCACGCTATTAACAAGTGCGGCAGTTGTTAATGTTCCTTCTACGGTTAAGTTTTTCATATTTCTACCGCCTGTTGCATATGTTACAGTTGTTCCAGCGGCAATAAAAACACTTGCAGTGGAAGAATTAGGATAATCACCCGAAGATGTAGCAACCCATGATGTACCATTCCATTTATTCCAGGTAGTATAGGTATCCCAGTTAGTGCTTGCTACAGATTTGTAATCACCGGTTACATATACATTAGGAGTTGCATTTGCACGGGTAGCAGCACTCCATTCACTTCCATGACGTACGAAAATTGCAAAATGGTAAGTTGTTCCATTAGTTAATCCAGTTACTGTCTCAGTTGCAGCTGTTCCCTTGTATACCACGAAGTTTCCAGAGCCTAAATCTGTTCCAGATCCGATAGCAGCATTTGCGGTATAAGCAGAACCATCACTGGTTGGTGTTGCATCTACTGCACCACCCGATTTGGCAACAACCAATACTTCGCTCCAATAGTTGGATTGAGTCACATTGTAAGTCGGATTTGTCCAGGTAAGTATACTTTGTGCATTAGCAACTGAAGCTCCTAAACTTGTTGTTGGTTGAACAGCAGTAGCAAAGTTTGCTGTTGCAGGAGTAACTCCATAAGAGTCGCCACTGTAGGAATATACTTTGAAATAGTAAGTTTGACCATTGGTTAAGCCTGTTATTTCAGCACTTGTTCCTGTACCTGAATATACTAATTTGTCGCTGCCTGCACCATAAGTTGCTGCACTTCCCCATGCCAGATTATCGCCTGTATAAGCAGAACCTGCTCCGGAAGGAGATACGGTTACATCAGTTGCAACCTGAGCAAATACGAGCACTTTATCATACGATCCCGAAGGAGCAGTCCATGTCAGATACACGATATTATCGGACTTTTTACTTACAGTTAATGCAGTTGGATTTGTAACTGCAACACCTGTACCACTTACAGCTACGTTTTGTGTGGTTGCATCAGTAGCAGTGTGGGTAATATTTGCTGAGAATGAAGAAACTGCATTAGGATTAAATCTGGCAGTAATTGTTACCGGTTGAGCATCCAACGAACCTGCAGTTTGGGTCAAAACAATTGTGTTAGGATTTGATACCCAGTTTGATCCACCATCATTAGAAATCTGGAAACCAACGGGTGGAGTGATGGTTACACTACTTGTCAGGTAAGTTCCAGAAACTGTATAGGTTTGTGTTGATGAGGTTTTATTTGCTGTTACGCTGCCAAAATCGGTCAAACTGGATTTTGAAAGAGCAATGGTTGGAACTTCAGCCAATGTTTTAAACGGTACATCAGCACCGTAACTGGTTCCACTTTCGTTGGTAACATAGGCTCTTACATGGTAATCAGTATTAGCCGAAAGGCTTGACATATCATTTGAAAAGGTTCCGTTTCCACTACCGGTTCCATTGGTGGTATGAGCATCTGTAGTTGTTGGATTTTCACTGGTTGACCAACAAATGCCCTTTTCGGTATACGAACCGGCACTGGTTATTGTTCCACCACAAGTTGCTGTGTTTTGAAGTAGAGCAGTTACTGAAGCTGTTGTAACCGAAGCTTTGGTCTTAACTGAAACCTCACTACCATAAGCAATAGTTTCTGTATTTTGTGCATAAGCTTTCACATAATAAGTCTGACCCGGTGCTAAACTAGTCATGGCACTTGTAAATACCCCTGGAGTTGCTCCGGTAGGACCATCAGTAGAATGACTACCTGATACATTTCAGCACCGGAATTTGTTGACCAACAAACACCACTTAAAATAATGTTAGAACTGCCCTGATCTGTAATATTACCATTACCGGTAGCCGTAGTAGATGCAACAGAAGAAACGGCTTCGGTAGAAACTGTTGGAGGTGTTCCGAGAGGCGCATTTGCGATAGCAAAATTACCCAGGGTCGTAAAGTTTGTTCCTGAAGTAATTGGGGATGAACCACCTGCAACAGGACCTTGATCAACCCATGCTGCACCACCCTGATCGTTTACAATTCTCATGGCTGCAGCTGTTCCGGTAGAAATACCTGCATCATTTGCATCGTAAACCAAACCGATAGAACCGTTTGAAATAATAGAACCCGAACTTGAAAGGGCATAATATCTGTTGGTTGAAACAGCACTTATTGTTCCCGGCAATGTTCTAGAAGGAATTCCCGAAGCAAATACTTCAGCTTTATAAGTGGTTGAAGTAGCTGCACTTTGTGTTACGGTTAACACCACAGGTGCATAAGCACTTCCTTTACCCAATGGGAAAGTTTTAGCGGTAGAACTTGTAGAAGCAATAGTATGCTGCATCGGTCCGCTAACAAAACTGGACGAACTACCTCCACTCACTGTAGCTGCACTACCAAGTGTTAGTAAATTTGTTCCCGTTGTAGTTAAAATGCCATTGGTCATAGCAAGAATTCCGTTTACAGTAGTTGCAGCAGTTAATGTAACACCACCTAAAGTATTATTTATAGTAAGATTATTTACTGTTGCAGGCAAACCTGTACCGGTAATTTGTGCGGCACCTCCGGTAAATTCATAATTTGCTCCTGTACTAAAGCTTCTTATAGAAGTTGAACTGGTTCTAATATTACCAGTCGTCGCTGAAGATCCCTGCAAAACAATACCACCTGGATCTCCTAATCTGACTGTTCCTCCCGAGTTCACAGTAAAATCTGCATTTGTTGAACCCGCACAATCAAGAATATTTGTACCCATATTAAGGGTTGTTCCACTCGAGACAATAAAGTTAATATGTCTTCCTGAACTACTTGCTGCAGTTATCGTTCCACCTGATTTTGTGAATGTAGAAACTCCTGATTTTGTAAATGTAACAGTATTAGTACTAGGGTTTGTTGAACAAGCTGTTTGAAATGTGCCTCCAGAAATAGTAAAGTCGCCAGTTACTGTAAGGTTATTTACTGCAGTACCATTTCCAAAACTAAAAATCCCAGAACTTAACACAAAATTTCCAACTGAAAATCCTCCATTACCCACAACACTTGCTGCCATTCTGAATTCATTTGCAACACTATTACATGTTAATGTTCCTGTTACATCAGGAAATACACCATTACATTGCATGGTGGCAGTTCCGGTGAATGTAAAATTACCAAAACTTCCACCTGTTATAGATGCCTTAGTTGGACCTGTACCTAAACCACCGGTTATAACAAAATTACTTGAAGTTCCAAAACTTTCTGTTCCAGCCAACATATTTGAGATGGCACCTGTATGTCCATGAACATACGTTCCGCCATTGTCAATTTGAAATGTTGTTGCAGCGGCTAGTGTTATAGCACTTGTAGCAGTTAGTGTTGCACCACTTTCAATCCATAATTTTGATCCTGTTCCACTAATACTTAAGGTAGAACTGGTTGTCATTGAATGAGGTGCACCAGAACCACCACCTGTACCTTGAACAATAAAAACATCACCGGTTGTAAAGTTCCCCGGAGAAGTTCCTGTACCATCCCTGGCTGTTTTCCAGTTTGTTAATGTGTTCGCAGCAACACTCCCTGTGGAATAATAGGTCGTTGCATTTACGCTCAAAACACAGAGCATAAACATAATGACTAAAGTCATTAATTTGGTTGTTGATTTTTTCATAAAATTAATTTTAAATAATTTATTATTCATTTTTATATAGTATTCGAAGTTGTAAAAATAGATAATAGTTTATATGTCAATGTAGAAAAATTGACGTAAGATGTAGAAAAATTGACACCCGTGAAAAATAGAGAAAAATTCACTATTACAGAGGATTACAGTATCACGGAATCAGTAGTTTGAAAACCCCTTCATTATTGATTTTCAGGAGATAGATTTCATTTTTTCTTGTAATAAAGGGAAGTGAAATTTCGGTAGCTTGAATTCCCTGATAATGCAATAATTGTTGTCCTAAAGAGTTGAAAACTTCAACTTTCATTATCAGATTTGAATTGGATTGAACGATAAAAGAATTCGATATTGTTGTAATTTTGTATTTATCGGGTTCTGTTTTTGAAATACCTGTTGCGGTTTCCTGTGCAATTTCATATTCCACACTGGCCATAATAAAGGGTCCGACTCCTTTTAAATCGTTGGATACTTTTACTCCTGCATCGCTACCATTCAGGTAATAATTGATAGTTCCATCACGGGTGGGACTTGAGGATGGACCGAGTCCTGCTGATTTGCAAATCTGATTGAGTGATAAAACTCCACCCGCATCAGCAGTGACAAAATTGGTCAGAATACCCTGATAGGCTTTGGTGGCTGTGGTCTGGTAATCGGTTTTGGAGATTAATCCCAGTCGTATAGCTTTCTGTAAGACATAGGTGAACATACAGGAGGAAGATGCTTCGAGAAAATTATGGGTACCGTTTGAAGTCAGCGTTCCATCATATCGAAGCAACTGATACCAGCATCCACTCACAGGGTCTTGCCAGCGTTTGATACCGACTGCTACCTGAGCAAGTATATCGACCAGTTCCTGTCGGCGAGCATAATTAACTGGGAGAATTTCCAATACATCCACCAAAGCAGCTGCATACCAGCCCATGCCACGCCCCCAGAATTCTTTGGAACAGCCCTGAAAAGGTGCACTTTGATTTGCCCAAAAGGAATTGGCATCGGTAGGCAAGGCCGACCAACCATGATAATTTAATTGGTAGGTTGGGTCATAGGTTTTGCTATGAATCAACACAAACTGATTGACAATATCGTCGTACGATGCTCCGTTGTTGAATGTTTTTTCGTAATTCGCATAAAAGCGTGTTCCCATATACAGCCCATCGAGCCACATTTGGTGTGGATAACTGCCTTTGTGCCAAAAACCACCGGTAGCACTGAAGTTGGTGCGTGGATGTTTGGTGAGTTGCTTGCGGAGCGTATCTAACGCAATCTTATACTGGGTTGATTTTTCGGTATTATAAATCTGCATCAGAAATTGTCCGGGATTGATATTATCCAGAGTGTACGCTGTAAAACCATATCCCGAAGCTATTTTTCCCGTACTACCTATTACTGCGTTGGCATGATTCAGTGCATACGTGTAGTAGGTACTTCCACCATATTTGTTATAGTATTTCAACACCGACTCAACAAATAAACCATTGGGATAATCCCAGGTCAGGATTGTTCCGCTTCGTGTAATTTGTGCATCGACCATGCGTTTAGAGTAAGGGTCGGTGGCAAAAGCAAAGCTTAAAAATACAGAAATAATTAATATTACAATTACCCGTTTTATTAGTTTCATCGCTATCGTGATTCTGTTATTAAAAATGTTATCGACCCTGTCGCTTTAAGCGACGGGGTCGATAAATATTGAGAGTATCTTGCTGAGTTATTTTTTCATTATTTTGACCGATTGCATTTCAACACCTACCTGCAGTTTACCAATATACATACCTTTGTTCAAGGTGCTTAGGTCAATTATTTTTTGGTTTGCACCTACGGTGAAATGATACGAATCTTCAAAAACCAATTTTCCGGTCAGAGTATAAATAGAGAGTTTCCCATTCGCGTTATCAGCCGATTTAAAAGTTAGGGTAGTTGTTTCATTTACAGGATTTGGATTCAGTTCTAGGCTCTGAATTAAATCATAAACCGGAATAACAGCATTCGGAATAGTTGGAGAACAACTGCCTGATCGTGGAGTTTTCTTCACTTCAATTCGGTCGAAGTTAGGTCCGCTGTTCGGTCCGGGTCCTGTGAATTTTACAGAATTTGCACCTGCTTTCAACGAAAGAATAACCGGCTGATAGGCATAAATATCATACGATCCCGGATTTGGACAGGAAGGATTTGCCCAAAGCACTCCGCCCACATATACATTCATTGGGCGGTCTTCAATACCGGCATAGAAGATATTCACATCGTAGCATCCGGCAGTAGTTACCGGCACATTCAACGTTACCGAAGCATCGGTTGCCGTGTTTGTAAAATCAATATAACCAGTTCCTGTATAGGCGTGGTCGGTTTTGCTGGTTGCATTTACGAGCGTTCCTGTTTCAGCCTGAATTGTGTTCCAGTCGGCAGCCACAATAGGAATAAAAGTGGCAGTAATTGTTTTATTACCATCCATTGTTATGGTCGAAGGATTAGTTCCGCTGGTAATATCACCGCTGTAATCTGAGAACAAATTTCCGGTTGTTGCAATTGCATTCAATGAAACTACAGTTCCTGCATCGTAAACACCTGTATTAACAGGATTAGTCAGAACAGAACCTGCACCCACCACATTGATAGTCAGGGTATATTGAGCTGTTGGAGTAAAGTTAGCATTGACAGTTTTGTTTCCATTCATAACAATGGTAGCTATTTTTGAAGTGGCTGACAAATCACCACTGAAGCTCGTGAACTTATTATTTGGATCAGCTGCAGCAATGAGTGTGACAACCTGTCCTCTTACATAAGGACCGGTTGCCGGGTCCAACGTAACTGTACCTGAACCTGAATTATTTACTGTAAGAGTATACGTTGGAATAAGGTTAGCACCAGTTTCGAAGCAACCTAAATCCGGTTTTGTTCCGTTGAAAGGAATTGGCGAAATACCTAAATAGGGAAAATTATTAATAGCTGTACCGGCATCAATTTCTTTTGTAGCAGTTGCAGCCAAATGACCAAAAGTAATATCAGGCAGACTTCCATTTGCTTTTCTGGCAGCTGTACATTGTGTAAAACCGGTTGCCACATCCGAAACCTGAAAATCGGCTGCGGTTGCAAAATTACTGGCTTCCGATCCATCGGTTGCTTTCATCACAAAAGTGTTGGTGGCCAAAACCTGTGTATTGGTTGTAGAGAAACCTGTCTTGGTGCCGCTTGGCTGAAGTGAAATACAATTTTCAACAGTAACTACTTTTCCGCTAGCCAACGCTGTCTTAAACATGTAATTACCTTTTGGATTGCTGATACTGGTACAGTTTAACATCGAAATTGAACCCATATTTCCATTTTGGTCAAAACCTTTATTGGTACAACCAAAAGCAAGACAGTTTATCAGTACGTGATTATGACGTTGATCCGGTGTAGTCCCACTACCTCCGGTTTTAAATCCGTTACCGTTACCGGCACCAACTGTACCATCTTTCAGATAACCACTTTTAAATACCCAGCAGTTTTCCAGCGTGGTAGTCATATCATCAGCTACCGGTGGAGTTGCATCCAGACATTTCAGGTAACCATCCCAACCGTCGTCGGAGTTACTCCATGCACGACAGCCATAGAAATAATTGCCTGTACCCGGATCAATCTTAATAGAGAAACCATCGGCATTTCCATAGGAAGTTGCAGGGTCGGCATTATAATAGGAGTCACAATTGATAATTTTGTTGTAGGCAGAACCACCTTTTGCCTGAAAACCGGCATCGCGATTTTCATCGAAGATACAGTTTTCAATGATGTTATAATTTCCACCCTGAATAAGCATTCCGTTATCGCCGGCACCAAAACACTCAATACCTTTAACGTACCAGTAATCACCTGAAATTTGAATACCCTGATTACTATCACCAAGTGCCATAGAAGAGAAATCAAGTTTTACTTTTTCGCCCGGATAGGCAAACAGGAAATTCATTTGAGTAGCTGTTCCTGTTTTCGATAAATTTACACGGGTTGCACAAGTGTAAGTTCCACCGCGCACATAAATCATATCGCCGGGATTGGCCAACATAACCGCTTTGTAAACGGTTGCAAACGGAGTGCTAAGAGTTAGACCATTGTTGGTGTCGCTACCGGTAGTGGATACATAAAAAATAGCGGCCATGCTTGTTTGTGCAAAAGCAAATAAAAGAGCTGTTACACAAACGAAAGAGTAAAAACATTTTTTCATTTGTTGTGATTTTAAATATTGATTTTTGTTGATTTATAAAGAATAGGTTGCAAAATTATATTTCCTGAACTACTTATGTGTGGAGAAAATGACTTTTTGTGTGTAAGAGTAAGATTATTTTCTGAAAAATAGCTATCTGACTAACAAATAAAAAGAATGTGGATGTTCGTTTACTATCTCGAATATCCACTCAGTTTGTAATAATGATATAAGAAGTATGTTTAGTTGACAAATATCTTCATATTAGTATTTGCATTTCTCAAAATATAAATTCCTTTTGATAAAAGGATAGATAGTGTTTTCCGACAAATCAACTGACCACTGACCGTGTAAATGTCAATCGGTTCAGAACAAGTAATATGCCCGTTTTCAATCTGAATATTCAGTTTCCCATTGAAAATCTGCTGAACTGCTGTGGAATTTCCATACAAAATGATTTTTGTTACCGACATGCCGCTTGAACCTGAAGTTTTAATCGTAATATCGTCACTTCCGGTTGTTTTTGGAATAAAAGTGGCAGTCGCTTCCACATTAGCAGTTGTCAGGTAGGCTGTTTTATCATTGGTACCACCACCATCCGAAATTATTATCGGACGCGATGTGCTGGTGTTAAGAAACGTGCATTCTATTTTGCTGCAACCGCTGACTTTCACCGTCAAAATAGCTGAACTGCTTCCCCATTTGTATCCCGTTCCGGATGACCAGCTTACACTTCCGGTTTTGGTTATCCACGCTGGTTCTTGCGGCATGGTTTTGCAGTCGAGGATGGTGCTGAATTTTGTCAGTCGGGTAGAAGTATAGTCGGTATCAGTCGGTGGATCGGGAACTGTGTCATTGGCATTTTTCACCACAATGGTTCCGGTGGCTTTAGCGTTCGAAAGTGCATCCGTTGTTTCCACCGTGAATGCATAAGTCCCTGTTACGGTTGGTGTTCCTGAAATTACAATCGTATCGGTTTTTAGCACGGCCTGTGTTCCTGAAGGAAGTCCGGTGGTGGTAAATTTAGTTGCGCCACCCATTTTATAACTGAAAGTTTCTATCGGATTTCCAATTATCACCACCTGATTACTTTTACCGGTTAGCGTCAATGTTGATGGTGTTACCGGATCAATATTATCGGAAGTGGTGAATCGCCAGAGAGTTCCCTGAATTTCGCCTGTTGCAGTTACCGTGTTTACACGCCAGTAATAAGTTTTGTTAGCTTCGAGTACAGGCGTATTTAGTGTATTTGATGTTGTTTCTCCTAATAATTCAGGTTGTTCGGTGGTTCCAAAGTATACTTTATGCGAAACTACATCGCGGGCAGCAATCCATTTCAGTGCCACAGTTCCGGCTGCCACCGCATAACGCCCGTTGTAGGGCTGCGGCAATCCTGCGTATGGAAGGACAGCCGGCATGGTGCTTTCCGGGTCCCATTTTCCATCGAAAGTCCAGGCTGCATCTATCAGTTTGCGGTTTGCCAGTGTCAGGTTATCGGCAAACCAGGTTGAGCCGGCAAGACCTTTTACTCCATAAAAATAAGTTGTGGCGCTAACGCCCAGTGAACCGATACTATCCGAAAGTTGCACATCGAGGTAGTAGAACTTAGCATAATTCTGACTGTTCTGAAGTTTTACCTGTTTGTTATATTCACTGTGAACCGAACCGCCCTGAATAATCAGTTTCTGGTCTTCGGTGGCAACGCCTTCGTGCCAGATGGGACTACTGCTCTTGGTTTCGGTGAAACGGCTGTTGATAGCATAGCAATATCCGCGGGGACAAAATGCATCGATACTTCCGCGGAAATTACAATCGGCTACATAATACATGCCACCGGCTTTTCCCCAGGGTGCAAAAGTGTCTTTCCACAAACAAAGTACATCGAGGTTGATAAACCATAGGCGGGTTGTTCCGGTTTCGGTACGAATAACTTCGGTGTAATCTTCCGAACCTTCGAAGGTATTACGCACGTACATGTTGGCTATCACAATGTCGTGAAGACTACCGGCAATATTGATAACACCTGTTCCTGTATTTACTCCATGTGCAGCATACCATTCAGCGCGGGGAAGGCTTAATTCAATATGCGTCCCACTGCGCGATTCACCAATCAATGCTATGTAACTGCTTTTTATAGATACTTGCTCGTTGTATAAACCGTTCTTTACCAGTATGGTCTTCCACTCAGCATTGGTTGTAGGTATGGAATTCACCGCTTCGGTGATGGTTGTAAAATTCCCTGAACCATCTTTAGCAACCACAATTTCATTGACTGAAAAGAGTCCGAATGAAACAGAAAGGAATAGAGCTAACAGAATATTTCTCATAGTTTCAGATTGTGTTTATAATTGATGATTTTTTCTCTAAACTGAAGTTTGTTGGTTTATGCTGGTTAAAAGCCTGCATGATTCCGAATACAAAAAGAAATATCAGAAAAACAACACAATGATCAGCAACTTTCTTTTTGTACAATAAAATTTGTGTTTCAGCGTCCATAATACATCTGTAAATTTAAGGTATGATAATTTTTGTAATTGCCTGTTCCTGTCCCGAACTTAGTCGGATAAAGTACATTCCCGAAGGATATAATCTAAGATTTGTTGTAAATTCGGTAGTTCCGGCATTGCAAATTTGACTGGCTATTCCCGTAACTTTCATTCCCTGAAGATTATACAGATCTATCTGCAAAGGCATTGATTGAGTCAAACCGATTTTCAGCATTAATTTTCCTGAGGCAATAACAGGAATACATGAAATAGAAGACCCATTCACTTTTTCTACAGCCGATTTGATTTTCTCGTATCCATTCATTGTCACATTCCATACTTCGATTGTATTGGCTGCTTCCAGTTTCAGCACAAAACTGTTTTCACCGGTCACTTTGTCGGAAAGTTTCATTTTTACGGGAACTGAAACTCCATTTGCTGCTCCGGCTTGCACATACGCACCGCTGTAAGTTGTTCCACCATCCGAAGAAATATAAATATTAAGGTTGCGGTTTCCACCACCCGAACTGGCAAAAGTAAGTGTCAGCGAATCAGGCAGATATTTCGATAAATCTATAGAAGGAGAAATAATGGTTCCGCCTTTGCTGCTGCTGTAAGTCAGTTTAATATGACTGCCTGAAATTGCAGCAGAATTTACAGTTGTCCATGCTTTATTCTGAATAGCATCGGTAAACGATGTGCCCGAAAGTTGTAAAAGAAGCTGTTTTGCTCCTAACTGACCACCTGAATTGGCATCAATCACTTTAATTGAAACTCCAGCAGTAATTGCAGAAGCACCTTCATTGTCATAAGCTTTGATTGTAAGCAAATAATTTCCGGCTACTGAGCAAGTCCAGTCGTATTTGTATGGAGAAACATAACTAACACCAATTAGATTGCCATTGGCAAAAAATTCCACCCGCCCAATGCTTCCGTCTGTATCATTAGCTGTTGCTTGCAACGAAATTATATCTGTTGTTTTGTATTCTGTCCCTGTAGCTGGTTGCGTCATGCTCACAGTCGGAATTTGGTTATTCGGATTCACAGCCGATGGAATTTCAAACGGTCCTAGATCAGGCATTCCATCATCGGTTGTAACCAGTAAATTTTTTACATAAAATGGCTTGGATGGATTGTTTGGATACGAATTCATAGCCTGACTTAATTCCCAGGTGTAGGATGTACCGGCATTTTTTAATTTGCTGTCAGTTTTCAATCTTCCAAAACCGTTTTTAGGTAAAGTTCCGTCTGCTTCACGATGGGCAATAGCATCGGTCAATGTCAGACTTTCATAATCTGCCCGCGATGGATTCCAACCCGGAATCGATGCGGTCATATTCCATGTATTATATCTGGCGTCAATGGTGTTGCCAAACCAGGTGTTTGATTTATCGTAACTGATTTCGGTATCCGTTCCCGGATTGATTACCTCTCCGGGCAACAGTGTGCGCGCGAGTGTTTCGCTGTAGGGCTCAAAAGCCACACAATTACGGAATAC
>CAIQOG010000059.1 GCA_903873355.1 uncultured Bacteroidales bacterium | reverse complement strand
TCCTCTACGGTAATTTCTTTTTCTGCTTTTAAGTCTGTAGCCATGTCGATTACAAATAATTTATGGGGTTGGTTTTACTGTCTGAAATTTGGACTGCAAATGTAGGCATTTTTTTTGAAATTATCTCATAAAAAATGTCTTTTGTGAATTGTTCACTCTCAAAATGACCAATATCTGCCAACAAAATTTGGTTTTGGGCATCAAAAAAATCGTGATATTTAATATCACCAGAAATATATATATCAGCACCTGCTGAAATGGCATCGGGAATAAATGAACTACCAGATCCTCCACAAAGTGCTACAAGCTTGATTTTTTTATTAATCAAATTCGTGTGACGAATATTGGGAACATTGAAAATTGATTTAATACGGTTCAGAAATTCAAGTGCATCCTCTGCTGCTTCCAATTCGCCTACTATGCCTGCTCCTACCTGTTTCCAGTCATTTTTCAATCGAATGAAATCGTATGCCGGCTCTTCGTAAGGATGTGATTTCAACAATGCTTCAAGTACTTTATACTTTTGGTATTCAGGAAGAATCACCTCGATACGCGTTTCCGATTCTGAATGTAATTCATTAGTCCGGCCTACAAATGGTTGAGCATATTCATTAGCACGAAATGTTCCTACTCCTTCAGAATTGAAACTGCATGAATCGTAATTTCCAATTTGGCCTGCACCCGCCGTAAATAATGCTTCTCTAACATAATAACTATGTATCTGAGGAACATAAGTTACAAGTTTCAATAAAATATCTTGTTTGGGTTGAAGTATTCTTGAATTTTTCAATCCGATTTTTTCAGCCATTTTTCCACTTACACCAGTCAACACATTATCCATATTAGTATGAGCTGCATAAATGGCAATATCGTTTTTAATGGCTTTTGCAACACAACGCTGTACTTCATTCTGACCGGTAAGTCTTTTTAATCCACTGAAAATAAGCGGATGATGTGAAATTATCAGATTACAATTTTTCTGAACAGCCTCATCAATAACTGTTTCGGTAATATCAATACAAACCAATGCTGACGTGGCTTCCATTTGTGCATCTCCAACGAGTAATCCTGCGTTGTCATAGCTTTCCTGCAATGCCAACGGAGCAATGTTCTCGATAAGTTCACAAATAGATTTGACAGTCATGACCCTTAATCCCTAAAGGGAAATTTAGTTAGTAAATTTTTTAAATGCTAAGAATTAAATCCTTATTCCCCTTTAGTGTCCGGGGTTTCTTCTCCTGTTTCTTCAGCCAGAAAATCAGTTATCTGTGCATTGATAAGGATATTATACCAGGTAATCAGTTTACGAATATCGCTTGGATAAACCCGGTCACGATCGTATTCGGGTAGGACTTCTGCCATGAATTTGCGAAGTTTATCATTGTCCGATTTCGGATCGAGTGAGCACTGAGCACCGTTTTCCTTTGTTTTAAGATTTTCAAACACCTGACCAAGAGGTATTTCCTCTGTTTCAGTAAAAATTGCAATATCTCCCAATGTCACTACCTTGTCTTTAGTATATGCCGGAAAACGTTTGCCATCAATC